>JALRHE010000437.1 GCA_023253235.1 Steroidobacteraceae bacterium | reverse complement strand
GTGGCCGTCATCGCATGCGCTACAAGGCCATCGCCGATCCTGAGGATCGGCGTCAAATTGTGATGGCCTTGAAAGCGGCTACGCGCTGATTCGGTGTGAAGCGGCGGCGTGACCGGCGATCGCGCCGAGTGTGATCGCCATGCTGAGACCGACCGCCGGCAGATACCCCGTCACGGCCGGGCCGGAAATGCTGCGCGCAGCTCCGCCACCCGCATAAAGGTTCGGCAGCGGGGAGTCGTCCGCGCGCACGACCTGAGCCCGTTCGTTGATGCAGAGTCCGCCCTGGGTATGGAACAAGGCGCCGGTGACGCGCACCGCGCAGAAAGGCGCTTGTAACGGCGCGAGATCTTTGAACGAGCGGCCAAGATGATCCTCGCGATCAGCCGAGCGCGCGGCATCGATGGCTGCATTTTCGGCAGCGAGCGATCCCGCTGGCAAACCACAGAGTTGCTCGAGCGTCGCCCAGTCATCGGCGCGCTTGATGGCGCCGACCTCGGCCAATTGTCGCTGCTCGACCGAATGCTCGAGGCAGGCCTGATGCCGTCGTTCATCGAAGATCACCCAAGCGCGACCCTCGGGCTGTTGCAGCACCGGCACACACATACCCGAGATATTCGCGAGTTCGTGAGTGAATCGTTTGCCTTCAATATTGACGAGGAAACCGCCCTCGATCATCAGCGGATGCGGTACGACGATCTGCTGTGGATCGGCCAGCGTGCCGAGTCCTTGATAGGCCGTCATGTCCGCGGCGGCCGCGCCGAGTTCAAGACCCCAAAGAATGCCATCGCCGCGATTGCCTTCGTGACCGAAGTAACGCGCGTGGCGCATCTCGGGGATATGCTCGGCGATCATCGCTTCGTTGCCGCCAAACCCACAGGTGGCGAGCACGACGGCGCCGCAACCGATATTTTCGATCACACCGCCAGGGCGCTCGACACGCAGGCCGACGATTCGATTCGATTCATCGGCGTACAGCGCGGTGACGGTCGCTTCGGTGACCACCTCGGCGCCCGCGCGAGCACAGGCGTTGAGTAGAAGTGCCAGTAGTTCCTCGCCATTGCGCCCGGGCGGGATGTGCAGGCGCCGCGCCGAATGGCCAAGGCCAGTCCATTTCGCATCGAGCAGGAGCGGTACTTGGTGCGTTTCGTTCAGCCAATCGAGTACGCCGCCGCTGCGCTCACCGATCAATCGGGCGAGGCGGGGGTCTGCACGCTGTTCGGTTTTCGCCATGACGTCGGCTACAAAAGTAGCCGCCGAATCTGCGATGCCATGACGTTGCTGCTCCTTCGAGCCGACACCGCACACGGCGCCCAGAGACATCGAGGTGCTGCCCCAAGGGCGTTTGTCTCGCTCGAAAACCAATACGTCGGCGCCGGCATCACGGGCGGCCAGAGCTGCAGTAAGCCCGCAGGCACCCGCACCGATCACGGCGACGTCGATCGTGTATTCGAACTCGGGTAGAGGAGAGGTGGGTGTATTGCGCAAAATGCTCATGGGAACCTGCCTGATGGCCGCGTAATCTTAACATTGGTTTAGGCTGTGGCTGACGCCGCTAGACTCGCGCGCAGCCACTTGAACTTCGTGAGGATGGATGACTATGCAAACCGTGGTGCCGATCTCCGCTGAATCCGCCGTTCCGACGGCTTTGGCGAGTTTGCGACAAGTGCTAGGCGAAGCGGCGGTGATTACTGCACCCGCCGAATTGGCGTTCTATTCGCAAGACGTCTATCGCAGTGGCCAGTTACCGGCGGCCGTCATCCGTCCGCAAAGCACCGAACAGTTGTCTGCAGCGTTGCGCGCGATTGCCCCAACCGGGTTGCCCGTGGTGCCGCGCGGCGGCGGCATGTCGTACACCGACGGTTATCTACCCGCGCGCGCGAACTCGATCATGGTGGATCTGCTCGCGATGAATCGCGTCATCGCCATCGATGCCGAAGACTGTTACGTCACCGTCGAGTGCGGCTCAACTTGGAAGGATTTGTTTGATGCACTCGCGCCGCACGGCGTGCGCACGCCTTTCTACGGCCCACTGTCGGGTTTGCGTTCATCTGTCGGCGGCGCCTTGTCGCAGGGCAGCATGTTTCTCGGTTCAGGTCGCTACGGTCCGGTGTTCGAGAGCGTGATCGGTCTCGATGTCGTGTTGGTCGATGGCACCGTACTCAAGCTCGGTAGCCACGCGAACAAGAATGGTGAGCCATTCTTCCGACAGATCGGCCCCGATCTGCTCGGTATGTTCCTCTCCGACTGCGGTGCGCTCGGCATCAAGACTCGTGCGACGTTCCGCTTGATTCGTCCGCTGCCCGAAAGCCGCTATCTCTCGTTCACGTTCCGCGAAGCCGGTCCGCTGTTCCGAGCGATGGCCGATGTCGCTCGCGCTGATGTGGCTTCTGAACAATTCGGTTTCGATCCCGGGCTACAAGCTGTGCGCATGAAGCGCAGCAGCCTTACCGCTGACGTGAAAGCGCTCGGCAAGGTGGTGCAGAACTCGGGCTCGCTGCTCAAGGGCTTGAAGGAGGGCGCGAAGGTCGTGATGGCCGGGCGCAACTTCCTCGAAGAGGGCACGTTCTCAGTGCATCTGTCGGTCGACGGTCGTGATGCGACGGATGCTGACGCGAAGGCGGCGATCGTCCGGCAGATCATGACGCGCGAGGGTATCGAGGTCGAAAACACCGTACCGAAAGTGATGCGCGCCAATCCGTTCGCCGAACTCAACAGCATGTTGGGTCCAGGCGGCGAGCGATGGGTGCCCGTGCATGGTTCGGTGCCGTTCTCTCAGACACTCGCCATGTACGAGAAATGCGAGGCCGTGTTTGCCAAGCATGCCGAAGCGATGCAGAAGTACGAGATCGATCGTGGCTATCTGTGCGCGACGATCGCCGGATCCGCCGCTTTGATCGAACCCGTGCTGTATTGGCCCGATGCGCGACTCGGCTTCCACGAGCGCGTGCTCGATGCCGACTACCTCGCTAAATTGCCGAAGTTCGAGCCGAACGCTGCGGCTGCCGCGGCTGTTGCGGCGTTGCGCGGCGACCTGGCCGAAGCATTCATGCAGGCCGGTGCGGTCAGCTTCCAGATCGGTAAGTTCTACCGATACCAGGAATCTCTCGATCCGTCGGCGGCGAGTTTGTTGAAGTCGCTCAAGCAGCATTTCGATCCCGCAGGGCGTATGAATCCGGGCTGTCTCGGACTGTGACGGTGTCGGCCGTGGCACCGCCATTGAAGCGGGTGACGCTCTGGGTGCGAAACTTGGAGCGTTCGCTCGTGCTTTATCGCGATCTGCTAGGTCTCGAGGTGCTCGAGGAGAAGCAACTACAGGGCGCCGCCATTGCCAAGATGGTCGGGCTCGAAGAAGCGAGCCTGCGCATCGTGCATCTCGGGCGTCCGGGTGAGTCATTCGGTTGGATCGGGCTGTACGAGATTCGCGACACGGCGCCGCGCCCGATGGGTGAGACGGGCAGTCCGCGGCAGTTTCCCCTCTACGGACAGGCCACCCTCGTGTTCGAAACGAGTCGCGTGTCCGAGATCGCCACACGACTCGCTGCGCTTGAGGGTGTGACGATCATGGCCGGGCCGACGGCGTATGCGCGAGCCGACGGGACTTTCCAGGAATTGATCTTTCTGGATCCGGATGGAATCCCGGTGAGTCTCATGGGATTTACACCCGCGGTCTGACCGGCGGTTGGCCATCGCTTGCGGCGAGCGGCGCGAGGCCCCTAGACTCGGGTCGCGCACCTGCTTGCGCCTCGTCTCAAGGAAGGGGGATCCGTGACGAAAATCGTCGTGCTGTTCAATTTGAAACCCGGCGTCAGCGTCGAAGCGTACGAACGTTTCGCGCGCGACACCGACCTGCCGATCGTCAACGCGTTGCCGTCGGTGAATCGTTTCGAGGTGCTTAAGGCGAGTGGGCTGCTCGGTGGTGGCGCCTCGCCTTATACATATATCGAGATCATCGATCTGAAGAGCCTCGAGCAGCTCGGTCAGGATGTGGCGACGGAGAAGATGCAGCAGGTAGCGGCTCAGTTCCGAGAATTTGCCGACTCGCCGCAGTTCATCATCACCGAAAACCTGTAGTTCGTCGTGCTGCGTTACGCGTTGCGTCGGATTTTCGGCGTCATTCCGACGCTGTTCATCATCATTGCGTTGTCGTTCTTCGTGATTCGGCTTGCGCCGGGTGGGCCGTTCGACGAAGACCAGACGCTGCCGCCTGAGGTTAAGGCGAACCTGGAGGCGGCTTACGGTCTCGACAAGCCGCTACCCGAGCAGTTTGTTCGCTATCTCGGTGGCCTCGCACAGGGTGACTTCGGTCCTTCATACAAGTTCAAAGATTTCACGGTCACCGAGCTGATCGCGCAGGGTTTGCCGGTGAGCCTCATGCTTGGGCTATCGGCCGTCCTTTTGGCCTTGCTGGTCGGGATTCCACTTGGAACTTTGGCGGCTCTTCGGCAGAACAGTCCGACAGACTACGGAATCATGGCGGTTGCCGTGCTTGGGATCGCCTTGCCGAGCTTTGTCACCGGGCCTCTGTTCGCGCTCATCTTTGGTTTGCATCTGCGTTGGTTTCCGGTCGCGGGCTGGGAGGCGGGCGAGTATCGCTATCTCGTGTTGCCGGTCATTACCTTGTCCCTGCCGGTCATCGCGTATATCGCTCGTCTGACACGCGGCAGTTTGCTTGAGGTGCTGCGAACGAACTTCGTACGTACGGCACGCGCCAAGGGACTGCCGGAACGGCAAGTGATTTTGCGTCACGCCTTGCGTCCCGCGTTGTTACCGGTCGTGAGCTACTTGGGTCCAGCCACCGCATTCGTCATCACAGGCTCACTCGTTGTAGAGACCGTTTTCGGTTTGCCCGGTAGCGGGCGCTATCTGGTGCAAGGCGCCATCAATCGCGATTACACCCTCGTGATGGGCATGATCGTGGTTTACGGTGGATTGACCTTGACGCTCAATCTGTTGGCGGACTTGCTCTACGGCTGGCTCGATCCGAGGGTCCGTTATGACTGAGTTGGCTCAACCCACCGCGCGCGGGTTTTGGGCGGACGCGTGGCGTCGGCTTCGGCGCAATCGGGCGGCGATGGTCTCCGCAACGTTGATCCTGCTGATCAGCTTGTTGGCGTTCTTAGGACCGTCATTCTCGCCCCATTCTTTCGACGCGATTGACTGGGATCATATGGCCGTGCCGCCCGGTGGCCCGAACGATCACTGGTTGGGTACGGATCGCTTGGGACGTGATCTCTACGTTCGAACGCTCGCGGGCGTTCAGATCTCGCTGCAGATCGGCTTGCTCGCCACGCTGGTGTCGCTCCTTATCGGCGTGGCTTTCGGTGCAACGGCTGGCTACATCGGTGGTCGCATCGACAATCTGATGATGCGCTTCGTCGATATCCTCTATTCGCTGCCCTACATTTTTATCGTGATCATCCTCTCGACACTGTTTGATCGCGGCAATATCTTCGTGCTGTTCCTCGCGATCGGTGCGGTGGGTTGGTTGACGATGGCGCGTATCGTGCGTGGTCAAACACTCTCGATCAAACGCAAGGAGTTCATTGAGGCGGCGCTTGCCTCCGGCGTCGGCACCGGATCGATTTTGGCTCGGCATATCGTGCCGAACGTCATCGGACCGGTGATCATCTACGCGACACTCACGATTCCGCAGATGATTCTGTTCGAAAGTTTCTTGTCGTTCCTTGGGCTCGGTGTGCAGGAGCCCCAAGCGAGCCTCGGTAGTCTGATTAACGAGGGTGCGCAAGAAATGGAGTCGGCCGTGTGGATGTTGCTCGTTCCCGCGGGGTTCCTGGTGACGCTGCTCACCTGTTTCAATTTTCTCGGAGACGGATTGCGCGATGCGCTCGATCCGCGTGAACGATGAGTGCCGTGCTGTCGATTCGCGATCTCGCCGTGCGCTTCTCGACCCCGGATGGGGTGGTGCCCGCTGTCAATGAATTTTCGCTGGAGCTGGCGCCAGGCGAGTGCGTTGGCATCGTGGGTGAATCCGGCGCGGGCAAGAGTCAGTCGTTTCTGGCCGTGATGGGTTTGCTCGCGGGAAATGCGTCGGTGAGTGGCTCGGCGCGACTCGGCGAGACGGAGTTGCTGGGTAACGATCGCGAGGCATTGAATGCCGTGCGCGGATCGAAGCTCGCGATGATTTTCCAAGATCCAATGACCTCGTTGACGCCACATCTTCGGGTCGTCGATCAGATTGGCGAATCGTTGGTTCGTCATCGTGGGCTTTCCAAAGCACAAGCGAGACAGCGCGCGCTCGAGCTGTTGCGGCTCGTGCAGGTGACCGACGCCGAGCGACGGCTCGATCAATATCCGCACGAGCTCTCGGGCGGCATGCGGCAGCGCGTCATGATTGCGATTGCGTTGGCCTGCGATCCTACGGTGTTGATTGCCGACGAGCCGACGACGGCGCTCGATGTCACGATCCAAGCGCAGATCTTGGCCTTGCTCGCTCAATTGAAACGCGAACGTGGTATGTCGATGGTCCTCGTCACCCACGATCTCGGTGTCGTGGCTGGGATCGCGGATCGAGTCGTGGTGATGTACGGCGGGCGTATCGTCGAGCACGGTGCCGTCAAAGATATCCTGCTGGCGCCGCAACACCCCTACACTCGGGCCTTGTTGGCATCGATGCCTCGCATCGACGAAGTTGGTAATGCGCCGTTGCAGGCCATCGGCGGCCAACCGCCGAATCCGCGCCGTCTGCCGAATGGTTGTGCCTTCCATCCACGCTGTGCGCTCGCCGCGGATCGTTGTGCAAACGAGCGTCCCGCGTTGAATGTGGCGGCGGGCAGGGCCGTCGCTTGCCATTTCCCCATCCGAGTCGACGCCCATGACTGAACCTTTGCTGCGCATCCGTAATCTGCGGGTGTGGTTCCCGGTGGGCACTGCGCTGTTTGGTAAGCCGGCTCAACTGCGTGCCGTCGATGGTGTCGATTTCGATCTCCAAGCCGGCGAGGCGCTCGGGATCGTCGGTGAGTCAGGATGTGGTAAGTCCACGCTAGCGCGCGCGATTCTGCGCTTGGTGCCGAGCACTGCAGGGCAAATCGTCTGGATGGGTCAGTCCATCGAAGGGTGGTCCAATCGTCAGGTTCGGCCGCTCCGTCGTGACCTGCAAATCGTCTTTCAGGATCCGCTCGCGAGTCTCGATCCGCGCATGACGGTGGGTGAGATCGTCGCCGAGCCGTTGCGGGTGCATGCACCTAAGCTCTCAAGAGCAGAGCGTCGCGAGCGCGTGGCCGATATTTTGCGTCGGGTGGGTTTATCGCCCGATGTGATCAATCGCTATCCGCACGAATTCAGTGGTGGGCAGTGCCAGCGCATCGGTATCGCGCGAGCGATGGTACTGCGACCGAAATTGTTGGTCTGTGACGAACCCGTCAGCGCACTAGACGTCTCGATTCAGGCGCAGATCGTCAACTTGCTGCAGGATCTCAAGCGCGATTTCGGGATGAGCATTCTGTTCGTCAGTCACAACCTCGCGGTCGTGCGCAAGTTGTGCGAGCGGGTGCTCGTACTCTATCTCGGTAAGCCGATGGAACTCGCGCCGACGGAGATGCTGTATTCCGATCCGCGCCATCCATACACCCGCGGTTTGCTCGCGGCGGTTCCGATTCCCGATCCTGCCGTGCAGCCGCTACGACTCGGCACGGCGCTCGGGGGAGAGTTGCCTTCGCCGTTGTCGCCGCCCTCAGGATGCGTGTTCCGCACGCGCTGTCCGATGGCGGAGCCGCAGTGCGCCGCGACAGCTCCGACGTTCGACGAAGTGAGTAAGGCGCATCAGGTCGCCTGTTGGCGTTGGCGAGAGAAATGACGGTGGTCGCTCCTAGGAGTCATGAATTGAAACGATTGGAAGGCAAAGTTGCGCTGGTGACGGGTGCTGGCAGACGCAAGGGTTTGGGCGAGGCGATTTGTCAGCGCTTGGCGAGCGAGGGTGCCAAGGTCGTCGTGACGGATCTCGGCGTTCCGGCTGCAGACCTGCCGCCTGATCGTATCGGCACGCGAAGTGAGCTCGATGAGGTCGTCGCACAGATACGCGCAGCCGGCGGCGAGGCCTCGGCCTGCCTCCTCGATGTTCGCAACGAGGCGCAGGTGCAGGAAGCCGTCGCCTTCGCGAAGTCGACCTACGGTGGTCTCGATATTTTGGTGAACAACGCGGGGGTCGGTTATCTCATGGCGCCCTTCACCGAGATGCCGCTCGAGCGTTGGGATCTCGTGCTCGGCGTCAATCTCACCGGCGCTTTTCTCTGCAGCAAACATGCAGCGCAAGCGATGATCGAGCAGGGCAGAGGCGGACGCATCATCAATATCGCGAGCGTGGCTGCCAAATCAGGCTCGATGTATCTGTCGGCCTATGCCGCCTCCAAGCACGGCATGATCGGCTTTACGCGTAGCGCGGCCTTGGAGCTCGGGCGGCACAAGATCACGGTGAATGCGATTTGTCCGAACCATGTCACGACGGGTTTGGGCAGTGTGCAGAATGCGCTGCGTGCCGAGCAGCGGGGCCAGACGATCGACGAATATCTGACGGAGATGCGCTCGCGGATTCCACTCGGGCGGGTCGGCCTCGCCGAGGATACCGCCAAGGCGTGCGCATTTCTTTGCTCGGCTGAGGCTGAATACATCACGGCCGAGGCGATGAACGTGTCGGGCGGTCAAGAGGTACATTGATATGAAACTGCTCTACACGCCGATCAAAGGTTACGTCCACACAGTCGAGGCATTGATCAACTACGCCGGGCTACACGATCAGATCGAGCCGGTGGCGACCAAGCCGTTCGACGTCGATACGCCACTCGCGAACGTCAATCCGCTCGGCAAGGTACCGACGTTGCTACTCGACTCCGGCGAATACTTAGCCGGCGGTCCCGTCATCTATGAATATCTCGACTCACTGCATCGTCGACGCAAGCTGTATCCCTCGAAGGGGCCACAGCGTTGGACGACGCTGCGCCAAGCCTGGATGGCCGATGGGCTCTTCGATACTTTCGTATTGCTGATCATCGAGTCTTGGCTGCCGCAGGATCAGCAGCGAGCAGCCTACATCGATCGTTGCTGGCGAAAGATCATCGCCATCCTCGATCAGATGGAAAAAGACGCACCGAGCTACGGTAAGCTCGATATCGGTCAGATGCGTGGTGTCGGAGCCGTGCAGTTTTTGCGCCTGAAGATGGCGCAAGTAGCGGCGGCAGTCCCGAGTCTCGATGCCAAGTTCGACCCGTTGATCGATCGACCGGCACTGACCGCGTGGTACAAGCCGATGTCGCGTAAAAAACTGTTTCGTGAACCGTTGATTCGTTTGGAGTGAACGCTATGCCGATTCCGCATCGTCGCATCAAAGGCAAACTGCACTACACGAGCGATAAAGAAGGTCGCAAGGGCGTGGAGCGCGGACGTGAGGATTTCACCATCACCGTTCATGGCGATGGTCGACGTACCATCCGGGCCTACACCGAGATCGATGATGCCCCGAACGTGATGCGTGACGTGACACTCAGTCTCGACCGCGATTGGCGTCCGGAGGACTGCTTCGTGCGTTTATCCGTCGGTGATCGCTTCGTTGGCTCGAGTTGGTTTCGTTTCACCGAGACCGAGGCCGAGTGCGAGGGTTACACGGTGGCGGAGGGCCGCATTTCGCAGCGCTATCCGTTGCAGGGCAAGTTGGATGCGTTTGGTACCCACCCGATTCAGGCCGATGCCTGGTTGATGAGCATCTTCGACATCACACGCGGTCCGGGCATCGGGCTTTTTACGAACGTGTTGCTCTGTTCACTCGATCATCGCGGTGCCACTGGGCCGATGATCATGCGTCATCCTTTGGGCGTGCGATTGCAGTACGTGGGTCCAGATCGCATCACCGTCGCAGCGGGCACGTTCGATGCGCTGCATTACCGCATCATCGAGACGAGCGAGGGCGATGCCACGAGCAATGAGCCCGGCAAGCATCCTCCGTACGATCTGTGGTGTACGCCGGATGAGCGCATTTGCCTGCTCGCCTACGTGACGGGCTACATGCAGACCCGTTACGAGCTCACCGAATACCAGGTGTTCGAGCCGCGTTAACGCGGCTCGCGCTCGATCAACTCGATCCATTCACCGGCAGCGCCGACCACGACGCCGGCGCGACGTCCCGCGTACGGCGGTTCGCGACGCGCGCTCGGTGGTGCGCGCCAGGCGAGTTTGTTCGAGTCGAGTGAATCGACGACGAAGCTCACCATCGCCATCCCAGCCGGTAAATCGCCTATCGGTGCTATTCGATCGGCCGTGTCGCTCGGGTATTCGTCGAGCTCGAGAATCGAGGCGGGTGAAATCGGTACCACCGCCAACTGCATTTGGTAATCGGGCGACAGCCCGCGCGAATCGTTGACGACCTGAACCGCCGATGGATAAGGATCGAGCACCGACATGCCGAGCGTGTCGCGATAAAAGCGGGTCATCGAGGACATGGAACGCCCGCCCACGACGGCGATGAAGGTTCGATCGACTCGACTGGCAGCCGGCGTCTTGATGAAGGTGCCGCCCTCGGGCGGAATACGGGTGAAATAGTTGAGCTCGCCCGCCGGGCCGATGGTTTGCATCGCGATGACTTTGCCGTTCGAGCCGAGTGGCGCAGGCGGGCCGACCACCCGGAAGGGCGAGTCCGGTTTGCTGAAGCGCAAGGCGAGATCGACCGGATCCTCGACGAGGATTTCATTGGCCGTCCAACCCGTCGAGTGCATCGCCCGGTAGCCCGCGGCGTGCGGACGCTCGATCAGACGTAGCCACATCGTTGCGCCACTGGCCGGTTGCAACAAGACAGAACGACTGCCGGCGACTGCAGGGGCTGCCCAGCTTGCAGCGAGTTCGCTCGAGACGACCTCGTCGGCGACGATCCGGTAGTCGAGCCAGTCGACGTACGCGCTGCGGGTGGAATCTAAATCGGCCACCACCAAGGTGACGATGAGGATGGCGCTGAGCATGTCCCGTATGTTCGAATCTCGTGATCTGAATGTCGAGTGCTCAGGGGGTTTCGTGATCGATCTTTACTACTGGCCGACGCCGAACGGTCACAAGATTCCGATCATGCTCGAGGAGTGCGGGCTTCGATATCGCGTCAAGCCAGTCAACATGTTGCGTGGCGAGCAGTTTCGACCGGCTTTTCTCAAGATCAATCCGAACAACAAGATCCCGGCGATCGTCGATCACGACGGACCGGGGGGCGAGCCGATCAAGTTGTTCGAGTCCGGCGCGATCCTGCAGTACCTGGCCGAGAAGACTGGTCAGTTTATGCCGCGTTCGAAGCGCGGCCGGTATGAGGTGTTGCAGTGGCTGACGTTCCAGGTGGCGAACGTCGGGCCGATGTTTGGGCAGTGCGGGCATTTTCTCGGCTATGCACCGCGCAAGATCCGCTATGCGATGGATCGCTACCGCAACGAGACGTTGCGCCTGTACGGCGTTATGGATCGGCGTTTGGCCGATGTCGAGTATCTGGCCGGGCGGTACTCGATCGCCGATATGGCCACCTGGCCGTGGGTGCGTGTGCGTTGGCTGCACAAGATCGATTTGGCCGAGTTCCCGAACGTGGCACGTTGGTACGAGGCGATCGGCCAGCGCCCAGCCGTCCAGCGTGGTGTGGCGTTGCTCGACCAACGCGAGAAGATCGGTAACCCCGACGAGAAAGCGCGCGAGGCGCTGTTCGGGCAGAGCCAGCTGACGCAGGGTAAAGCTCGCAGAGTGGTCAGATCGCGCTGAGAACCCGGGCCGCTAGCCCCAATTGCCCGCCTCGGGGTTAATATCCGGTGGAATAGGGGTCGAAACCGACCCGAACGCGAGGAGCAGCATGAAAGCCATTCCCCATAAGCGCAGCCGCGAAGTCGAAGCGTGGCTGAAGAAAGAGCTCGTAGAGCAAAAGAAGCGCTACAAGAAAATCGTCGCCGAGCAGGATGCCCTCGCGCCGAAGCGTGACAAGTGGGTGGCGGAGTTCCTGCAGCGAATCCAGACGCGCGGTACCCATGTTCATTGGGACCAAATGCGTAAGGTTCGCCCGGAAGAGATTCCGGTGAAGCCGAAACGCAAGTTCCGAGTCGTATTCTGATCAGCGCCGCGGAGGATTGAACCATGGCACGCCCGCATATCGAACCGTTTGTCGACCGCGACGTTCCCTTCAAGAAAATGACCCTGCCGGGTTTCCCGAAGGGCATGCAGTACAAGATGCTGTCGATCGACACCGACAATGGAGCTTGCTCCATGACGGTGTTGTTCGAGCCCGGCTACAAGCAGCCGCCGGGCATGAGCTACACCGAGTACGAGCTCTTCATCATGACGGGCTCAATCACCGTCGGTGAAAAAGTCCACGGACCCGGCAGCTACCTGTTCGTTCCCGCCGGTGTCGCGATCGAAGCGCTGACGTCGCCGCGCGGTGCGACCGGTTTGCTGTTCTACAACCACGGTGAGCCGTCATTCGTCGAATCGGATAGCGACCATCCGCGCGCCGAGCGTGATCGCTTCGCGGCGGTCAACGCTTACGAGAACATGCAGTGGACCTCAACGAACTTCTTCCCGGCGACGGCGCCCGGATGTCTCGTCAAGGTGCTGCGTTTCGACCAACGCACGCATGCGTTCACCTTCCTCTATTGCATGACGCCGAACTTCTGGCAGGACAACATCTCCTACCACGACTGCGTCGAAGAGGCGTATCACATCTGGGGCACGTCGTGGATGATGCAGTTCGGTGACCTGCCGACCGGCGGCTACTTCTGGCGTCCGCCGTACATCAATCACGGCGCCTTCGGTTGCAAGCTCGGCACGCTCGCCATCGGTCGTACCGACTCGCAGCTATACAACCACTTCCATTTCAATCCGTGGACAACCCCGGAAGAGAACCAGGAACGCGCTGCCAGCCGCTTGCTGCATCGCAATCCGGAGCTCTACAAGTGGGTCAACACGCATGGCCATAACCATCCGATCGACTTCGACTACGATCACGGCCATGCCCACGGCGACACGCCGCACCACCATGGTGATGGGCGTGTCGATCACGGTCACAAGAAGAAAAAGCGCCGTCGCCGTTAAGCGACGGTTCGCCAGTCGTCGGCGACCTTCACCTCATCGATGAGGGTGCGCATGCGCGTCGCGCCGCCACGTATCCACTGCCAAACGCGGGTACGTTGGCGGCACGCGTCGTCGACTTGGATCATTTCGTAGAGATAGGTGTCCGGCTCGCCGCGTCGGACCCAATAGAGCAGTAGCGTTCGTCGGTGTTGATCGAGCGGCTCCTCTGCCGCCCAACCCTCGATCAGTTCACTGTCGAACCAGAGTTTGCCGTCGCGGAACGAGCCTTTGAATTCACGGATCTCCTGCCGCCCGTCCGACCACGTGTACTGGTTGGTCTGGTGGTA
>JALRHE010000286.1 GCA_023253235.1 Steroidobacteraceae bacterium | reverse complement strand
GCCCACAAGAGGCCGTTGAGGCCGCCGACGGCGATCTCCTTGAACAGCAGCCAGCGCGCGTTCGACCACTGCACCTGGCCGAGCGCGAGGCCGCGGATGATGAGCGTCACGGTCTGGGTGCCGGCGATGCCGCCCATCGACGCGACGATCGGCAACAAAGCCGCCAGCGCTGCGACTTTTTCGATAGTGGCTTCGAAATTCTTGACCACCGCCGCTGCCAGAAAGGCGGTGAGCAGGTTGATTCCAAGCCAGAGTAAACGACGACGGGTCGAGGGCACGATGCCGGCGAAGAGGTCTTCCTCGTCTTTGAGACCCGCCATCGACATGACCTCGTGCGCCGCTTCTTCACGAATAACGTCGACGACGTCATCGATGGTGATACGACCGAGCAAGCTACCACTCGAGTCGACCACGGCGGCCGAGACGAGATCGCGCTCCTGGAAAAGTTGCGCCACATCGTGTGCGGGCATATCGGGCTCGATACGCGGGGCGTCGGTATCGAGGCTGTCGCCGACCGTATTTTCCGGATCTCCCGTGATGATGCGGGTGAGCGAGATCGTGCCGAGATAGCGATCGTCACGATCGACGACAAAGAGGCTGTCGGTGCGCGAGGGCAACTCGCCGCGCATGCGCAGATAGCGCAAGACGACCTCGAGCGTGACGTCCGGGCGCACGCTCACCGTGTCGGTGTTCATCAGGCCGCCCGCGCTGTCCTCGGGCCATGAGAGCACTTTGCGCAGGCGCTCCCGATCGCGTTGGTCCATCGAGCGCAACACCTGCATGGTGACGGTCTCGGGCAACTCGCGCACGAGATCGGCGAGATCGTCGACCTCCATGCCTTCGGCGGCCGCGACCAGCTCTTCGGTCTCCATCTCCTCGATGAGTTCTTGACGAACGCCTTCGCTGAGCTCGAGCAGCACATCGCCCTCGAGCTCCGGATCGACCATGTTCCACACCAACTCACGTTGGCGGGGCGGTACCGATTCGAGCAGCAGTGCGATCTCTGCCGGGTGCAGGCCCGTGAGCATCCGCTGCGCCGGGCGCAGCGTGCCGCCATCGAGCGCCGATCGCAGCGCCTCGAGCTGCAACTCCTTACGCGACAGGTCGCTCATTTCCGCTTGGCCTGTGACAGCGACGCGTGACGGACGGCAAGCTCCGGTAGTCGCGTTATCAGTCGCTCTCGCAGCCGCTCGAGGAGATACACCGAGCGATGTTGTCCACCCGTACAACCGATGCCGATAGTCAGATATCGGCGGTGTGCCGCCTGATGCTCGTCGATGCGCGCAGTGACATAGCGCTCGAGATCGTCGAGGAAAGTCGTCACCGCCGGTTGCGCGTCGAGGAAGCGGATGATCTCGGTATCGAGTCCCGTGAACGGTCGCAATGCGATGTTCCAATACGGGTTCGGCAGCGTACGGGCGTCGAAGACGAAGTCGCAGTCACCCGGCACGCCGTGTTTGAAGCCGAACGACACCAGCGTGACCGATAGCTGCGAAGCGCGACGTCGATCGATCCGTTGCCCGACCACCTCGCGCAGGTCGTGCACACCCATGTGGGTCGTATCGATGACGAGATCGGCTGATTGGATCAACGGGTCGAGCAGCTCGCGTTCGGCCGCGATCGCCTCTTGCAGGCTTCGCCCCTCTCTGGCGAGCGGATGCCGACGCTTGGTTTCGCCATAGCGGCGTAGCAATTCCGCATCGGTCGCGAGCACGGCGAGCAACTCGCAACGCAAACCACTGCGACGCAACTGCCCGATCGTGTCGCCGATATTGCTGAGACCGATATCCGAATCACGCGCATCGATGCCGATGGCTAGATGCTGATAGGCCTCGTTGTCACCGGCACGCAGCGCATGGCCGACGAAGGGCTCGAGCATCGAGGCGGGCAGGTTGTCGACGCAGTAATAGCCGAGGTCTTCGAGGGCATGCAGCACCACGCTCTTGCCGGCCCCCGAGAGGCCGCTCACGAGGATGATGCGTGTCGCCTGAGGCATCGTTCAGTGCCGCGCGCGGCGGCCTTCCTCGGCATGATGATCGGTGATTTTTTCTTTGCGCTTCTTGACCAGTCGGTCGAGTTTGTCGGCGAGCGCATCGATGGCCGCGTACATGTTGGCGTCTTCGGCATCGGCATGGATGTCGCCACCGCGCACCTTCAGTGTGGCCTCGGCCTTGTGACGCAATTTCTCGACGGATATGACGTAGTGCACATCCATCAGTTGATCGAAGTGCCGAACGATGCGATCCATTTTCTTGTGGATGTACTCGCGCAGGGCGTCGGTGACTTCCACGTGATGACCAGTGACGGAAATTTGCATGATCGTCTCCTCGTTTAAGTCCGAGATTAGCGTGTCCCACCCCGTTTGCGGTCGGCAGACGAGGCGATACCGAGGCTCTCACGGTACTTCGCCACGGTTCTTCGCGCTACCGGTATTCCCTCATTCGAGAGCAATTCCGCCAAGCGATTGTCGGAGAGCGGTTGGGCCGGGTCCTCGTCGCGGATCAGTTTGCGGATTTTCGCCCGTATGGCGGTGGACGAGGTTCCCTGACCGTCGTCTCCCTCAACTTGGCTCGAGAAGAAATACCGCAACTCGAACACACCACGCGAGGTGTGCATGTATTTGCCTGAGGTCACGCGCGAAATGGTCGATTCGTGCATGTCGATCGCCGAGGCGATGTCCTTGAGGATCATCGGCCGCATGTGCTCTTCACCCTGCGCCAGGAATTCCGTTTGCCGCTCGACGATCGCGCGGGCCACCTTCAGCAGCGTGTCGTTACGGATCTCGAGGCTTTTGAGTAGCCAGCGCGCCTCCTGCAACTGCGTACGCAGCGTGGTGTGTGCGCCACCGCGCCCCAGCATGCCAGCGTAACTCTGATTGACGCGGATACGCGGCAGTGTCCCGGGCGCGAGTTCAACCGTCCAGCCGCGACTCGTGCGACGCACGAAGACGTCGGGCACGACATACTCCGGGCGCGTCGAACTGACGGTGGCACCCGGTCGCGGGTGACAACTGCGCACGAGCGCGATCGCTGCCTCCAGCATCTCTTCGTCGCCTCCGAGCATGCTCTCTACCGCCCGACGTAAGGGCCCGTGATCGCGTAAGGCCAGCAGATCGAGATGTTGCTCGGCGATCCGTTTGGCGAGTGCGAGTCCCGGCGTGTCGGGAGCCAACTGACTCAACTGTAACGATAGACACTCCGCCAGATCGCGCGCCGCCACACCGATCGGATCGAGCGTCTGTACCAGCATCAGTACTCGCTCGACTTCCTCTTCGTCCCACTCGAGATCCGGGCGCAGCGTCGCGGCGATCTCGGTCAGTGACTCGGTGAGATAGCCATCTTCGTTGAGCGTATCGACGATCGTCGTCGCGACGGTCAGATCGTCATCGGAGAGCCCCGCAAGCTCGAGTTGCCCGAGCAGGTGATCGCGCAGGGTTTGCTCGCGTTCGTCGGCGAATTCACGAGCGCGATCCTCATCGTCCTCGGCGCGAGCGCCATCACTGCCGGTGCCCGCCTGATCGGCCCAGGGTTGATCGACGACCTCGACTTCGACCGGCTCGGTCGTCTCGATGGATTCGGTGGGTTCGGCGGCGGTGAAATGCGTGGTGAGCTCGACTTCGTCCTCGGGCTCTTCCTGCTCGAGCATGACGTTGGTCTCGAGCATTTCATTGATGTGTGCCTGCAACTCGAGCGTCGGCATCTGCAGCAGGCGAATCGCCTGCTGCAATTGCGGAGTCATGGTCAGAGACTGACCCAGCTTGAGTTGCAGGGACTGTTTGAGCATCGCCGTTGCGCCCCTTACCGAGAACTAGAGGCGGAAGGTGTCGCCCAAGTACACCTCACGCACTCGGGGATTGGCAAGGATTTCTGCCGCCGGTCCGGCAGCGATGACGGTGCCGTCGGCGATGATGCAGGAGCGGTCGCACACGCCGAGCGTTTCGCGGACGTTATGGTCGGTGATCAGAATGCCAATACCGCGCGCCGCAAGCTCGCGGACGATGCGCTGAATATCGAGTACCGAAATGGGATCGACACCGGCGAAGGGTTCATCGAGCAGTAAAAATCTCGGCTCGGCCGCCAGCGCCCGGGCGATCTCTACTCGACGACGCTCGCCACCGGAGAGCGCCATCCCAAGAGTGTCGCGCACGTGAGTGATGCGTAGTTCCTCGAGTATCTGCTCGAGTCGCTCTCTGCGACGGGGTTCATCCAGATCGACTCGCGTTTCAAGGATCGCGCGCACGTTATCGGCCACGCTCAGCTTGCGAAACACCGAGGCTTCCTGCGGCAGGTAGCCAATGCCGGCTTGCGCGCGTCGGTGCATGGGTTCGTGTGTCAGATCACGATCGTCTATTCGGATACGACCCGCATCGGCCGTCACGAGACCCACGATCATGTAGAACGCGGTCGTCTTACCGGCGCCGTTCGGTCCGAGCAGGCCGACGATTTCGCCGGCGCCGACCTCGAGCGACAGATCCCGTACGATCGGTCTTGCGCCGTAGGCCTTCGCCAAATGTTCCGCGTACAGGCGACTCATCGCGGTGGTCTCGCCGAGTTGTTGGTATCGGCAGGGGGCCTGATGGTGATTCGCACCCGATCACCCGAGGTGGTGTTACCCGCGCTGACGCGCTCGGCGGCGAGGTCGTATACGAGTTTGTCGCCACGGATGTCGTTGCGACCGTCGCTGAGCAAAGCGTCGCCTTGCAGGGTGACGGTCGCCGTTGTCGAATCGTAGAGAATTTCGCGCGCCTTACCCGAGGCACGATTGCCGTTGCGCAGTCGCTGTTCGAAGGCGGTGTTCTCGCCGCGGACAGTGGCCGAGACGACGCGGTTATCGCGAAAGATCACCGTGGCCTCGGACGAACTCATGACGCCACCCTCGAGTTCGAGTCGTACGCCGCCGCTCAACGTCCAAGTCGACGCTGCGAAGTCGAGGCCTGTCGAGCGCGCTCGCTCAGCTTTGACGCGAGTCGAGCCTTGGCTGATGAGTAGGTCCTGAAAGAGCAGCGTATTGGTTCGATAGTCCATCTCGGAGGAGGCGGCATCGAGCACGATCTCGGCGGATGGCTTCGCAGCGCTTTGCGCCCAAGCGAACGGCGCTACGCAGACGAGATAACCGCTGATCAGCAGGGCGTTAGGGCGCAAAGCGGCCATGTACGCTGTTCCCCAATGAAAGGCGTTGCCTCTGAAGATCGACGTCGATCCGATTGGCCGTCAGCTCCCCTGCCGCAAAACTGATGCGGGCAGATCCGGGACTGCGGGCACGACGGGTCAGGAAGTCGTAATCCAACGCGTCGGTGCGTAGCTGCAAAGCCGGTTGCCCCGATGATTCGAGCAATACTCGATCACGGAAGGCGAGCTTGCGCGCATCGGCCGAGAGCGTGGCGGTGCGGGCAGTGGCTTGCCACGCGGTATCGGCGGTCGCCATTCGCAGATCGACGGACGTGAGCTGCATTTCACGCGAGCGTGGATCTTGCGAGAGTTCGGTCGCTGTCAGTCGATAGCGAGTCCGACCTTCGACATCCGTTTGAATCAACTCGATACCCGAGGCCGAATAGCCGATATCCGTAGATTCAAACTCCGCGCTCTCGTTCAAGTCGCGCCGCGCGCAACCGTTGAGCGTTACTACAGCGAGCCAGCTCATCGTCAAAGAATGCACCGCGAGTCTCGCCGAGCGCTTCACACGACCCCGCTGCGCCAAAGATCGTGAATGTTGAGCGCGCCGACCAGCACTCCCGCCGCATCGACCACCGGCAAGCCTGTGATCCGGTGTTTTTCCATCACGAGCAGGGCCTCGGCGGCAAGTTCTCGCGGACCGATGGTCTTGCAAGGGTGGGTCATAACCTCGCGCATCGTCGAGCTGTGCAGATCGAGGCGTCGATCGAGCGTGCGGCGCAAATCGCCGTCGGTGTAGACCCCGAGGGCGCGCTGCGCATCGTCGACCACGACCGCCATACCCATGCCGATGCGCGACATTTCGACGAGTCCTTGTGCGAGCGTGAGGTTGGCGGCGACTTTCGGAATGCCGTCGCCCGTGCGCATCACATCTTCGACGCGGGTGAGGAGCCGGCGACCGAGTGAACCGCCCGGGTGCGAGCGTGCGAAATCTTCGGCCGTGAAGCCGCGCGCTTCGAGCAGCGCGACGGCGAGCGCATCGCCCATGGCGAGCGTTGCGGTCGTGCTGGCGGTCGGCGCGAGATTGAGCGGGCAGGCCTCAGCCGGGACGCTGACATCAAGATGCACCGTGGCGCTGCGAGCGAGCGTGGATTGGGCGTTACCGGTGAGCGCGATCAGCGGCACGCCAAGTCGTGCGATCGAGGGGATGAGGGTGATCACTTCGGGGGTTTCGCCCGAATTCGACAGCGCGATCAGTACGTCGTGGCGCGTGATCATGCCCATGTCGCCATGGCTGGCTTCGGCCGGGTGCAGGAAGAAGGCCGGGCTGCCGGTGCTCGCGAGCGTCGCGGCAATCTTGCTCGCGATGTGGCCGGACTTGCCCATGCCGGTGACGACCAAACGCCCCTGGCAATCGAGGCACACTCGACAGGCGGCGGCGAAACGGGCATCGATGCGATGGTCGAGTTCCTGCAGCCCTCGAATCTCGGTCGCGAGGGCTCGCTTGCCGGCGGCAACCAGTTCAGCGTCGTTGCGATGCGCAGAGTGACTCATGGGATGGCATCATACCGCTCATGCACCCTGAAAAAGTCGCCGAATTGTTACGCGCGGGCTTGCCCGGCGCCCTCGTGGTCGTCGAGTCCGAAGACCAGACCCACTTTGCCGCTCGCATCGTCTCGAGCGAGTTTGCCGGCAAGCGCAGCATCGCGAGGCATCAACTGGTTTATCGCTGCCTTGGCGAACTGGTCGGTCGCGAGATCCACGCGCTCTCCATCGAGGCCTTGACGCCCGAGGAAGCGGCAGCGCGCTGAGCGCGACGCTGCCCCAAATCCACATGGATAAATTGCACATCGAAGGCGGGCGTCCGCTCGAGGGTGAGGTTCGGATCTCCGGCGCGAAAAACGCGGCGCTGCCGATACTCGCCGGCACGCTGCTCGCGTCCGAACCCGTCGCCGTCGGTAACGTACCTCACCTGCAAGACGTCACCACCATGATCGAGCTGCTCGGTCGCATGGGTGTCACCGTGACCGTCGACGAACGCATGCAGGTCGAGGTGGATGCGCGCTCGCTCACCAACGCGGTAGCACCGTACGAGCTCGTCAAAACGATGCGAGCTTCGATTCTGGTGCTCGGGCCGCTGCTTGCGCGGTTCGGTCAGGCCGACGTGTCTTTGCCGGGCGGCTGCGCCATCGGTGCGCGACCGGTGAACATCCACGTTGCCGGTTTGCAGGCGATGGGTGCCGAGATCGCGATCGAGAACGGCTACATTCGCGCGCGGGCGAACCGTCTGCGCGGTGCGCGGCTGGTGCTCGATACGGTGACGGTGACCGGCACTGAGAATTTGATGATGGCCGCAACGCTCGCCGATGGTCAGACCGTACTCGAGAACGCGGCGCGCGAGCCGGAGGTCGTCGATCTTGCTGAGTTCCTGATTTCGATGGGCGCCCAGATTCGCGGCGCGGGCACCGACAAGATCATCATCGACGGCGTACCGCGTCTGCACGGTGCGCAATATCGAGTACAGCCGGATCGCATCGAGACGGGTACGTATCTCGTCGCCGGCGCGATCACCGGCGGCCGCGTGCGCACGCTCAACACGCGACCCGATCATCTCGATGCAGTCCTCGCCAAGTTGCAGGAGGCAGGCGCCGATATCGTCACGGGCGTCGACTGGATCGACATCGACATGCGCGGTCGCAGACCGAAGTCGACGGACTTGCGTACGGCGCCGTACCCGGCATTCCCGACCGACATGCAAGCTCAGTTCGCGGCGCTCAACACGATCTCCGACGGCGTCAGCACCATCATCGAAACGATTTTTGAGAATCGCTTCATGCACATGCTCGAGATGCGCCGCTTGGGTGCCGAAATTCGCCTAGAAGGCAACACGGCGATCATCAAGGGTGTGCCGCAGTTGCAGGCGGCGCCGGTGATGGCGACCGATCTGCGAGCTTCAGCCTCGCTGGTGCTCGCGGGGCTCGTCGCCAAGGGGCGCACG
>JALRHE010000279.1 GCA_023253235.1 Steroidobacteraceae bacterium | reverse complement strand
GTGCCGGGCACGCCCGAGGCGCGATGTCCGATGAGGCTCAGTTGCGGAATGACCTTGCCATTCGCATCGAGATACATATCGCGCGTCGCTGCCGCAGGCGCCGTCTCGCGAAAATCGAGGAAACTCGACTTGCCGTCGATGTGTATCGTGGCGAAGCCGCCGCCACCGAGATTGCCAGCTTCCGGAAAAGTGACCGCGAGCGCAAAACCCACGGCCACAGCCGCATCGACGGCGTTGCCGCCGGTGCGTAAGACCTGTTCAGCGACAGCAGCGGCCGGCCTGTCGGGTGCCGCGATCGCCGCCACATCGGCACGGGCCGTGACGGCGAGCAGCAACGCGCAAAGCAAGGGAAGGATCGCAGTATGGACGAGCTTGAATAGGCGCATACCGCATGTTCGCACAGCCGATCGAGCTCGTGCATCATGCGGAGCAACAGGGGGCTCGTGACATGCAAAAAAACCAGATGCAAAAAAACCGTATTACGCGTTCGGCGGTGTGGCTGACGTGGTGTCTGTTGGCGGTCCTCACGCCGCACCTCTACGCACAGGGGCAGGACTCGACCGCAGGTGAACGCAATCTGCGCATCATGGCCGAGCTTTTGCCGGGGCATTACGACAACGCCAACCAACATTACTTCGATCAACGTCGCAAGCTCGCAGCGGATGATCAGCACGTACGTATGTCGACCACGATCCGCAGGATCGATGCGCCGGCATTTGGTCGTTATGCCTATCTTTGGATCAACGAAGTGCAGACCGCCAACGGTCCGCAACGGTCGTGGCGGATCGCAAGTCTGCATGCGGGCCCTGCGAGTGATGAAGTGACGATGCAACACCATTTGCGCATGCAAGGAGAGATCACCGAAGCCGAGCTTGCGACTTTGACCCCGGCGCAGTTACGACGGACCGAAGGCTGCGATTACCGATTCAAGCGACGCGCGGATCACTTCCGCGGCGTGCAGGAGCCGGGTCGTTGTGAGTTCGAGTGGGAAGGGCAGCGAGTTCGTACGGACAATGAGATCTCGATCGCCAAGAGCAGTCTTTGGTTCCACGATCACAAGTGGGTGATCAAGACCGGTCGTCGGATCACGGGGGTGACCTCGGGTGAGCCGTACTGGCTCGAGCGCTCACGCGACTTTCATTGTTATGCGGATATTCCGGGCGTCGGCGGCGGCCGAGATATCCCATTCAAGCGGTACGACAACATCACCTTGCACGATAAGGGTGGTATGTACTGGTTCAAGACCGACGAAGCGACGCCGCGCGAACTGGGTTTGCAACTGCGTGCCGTGACTTGGCACGTGCTCAACGAGGCCAACGACTACTTCAATCGCAACTCGATGGTGCTATCGGTACTCGAAAAGCTCGACGATGGCAGCGTGAAGGAGCATGCCTATGCCTTCACCGACCCGCAGACTGAGCGCATCGCACTGAATCTCAAGTGGATACTCGCCAACTGCGCGATCACACCGCGTCAGTCCGCCAAGCCGGAGATGTGAGCCTCTTCGTTCAGCTCGAGGTTCGCAGATCGATGATCGATGCGGCTACGGCCGTGATCGATTCTTCGTGCGATCGTTCACGCCAAGGTTCAGCCAGGGCAGCTGCGTACCATTCGCGCATAGCCGGCAGTGCGCGTAACGTTGCCGCGTAGGCATCGCAGCGCTCATCGAGCGAGATGCCGTAGGTCTGCAGACGAAACGCGACCGGTGCGTAGAATGCGTCCACCGCGGTGAATGCTGCGCCGGCGAGGAAAGGGCCGCCGAAGTTCGTGAGGCCCATTGTCCAAAGCTTTTGTAGCCGCGCGAGATCGGCCTGCAGGTCGAGCGGGCGCTCGCGCAACACGACGCGCTGACCGCAGGTCATGCTGCAGTGGCGTCGAAGTGCGCCAAAGCTCGAATGCATCTCGGCGGTGGCGCTGCGTGCATAGGCGCGCGCCGCCGGATCACGCGGCCAAACCGCCGGATACCGCTCCGCTAGATGCTCCACAATCGCGAGCGAATCCCATATTCGCAACTCGCCATCATGCAAGCAGGGCACCTTGGCGCTCGGTGAGAAGCGGCTGAAACGTTGGTGCATCTCGGCTGCGTCTTCACCGAAGGGCTCGACGTGCTCCTCGAATGGGATACCAAGCTCGCGCATCAGCACCCAGGGCCGCAAGGACCACGACGAGTAGTTCTTGTTGGCGATGTACAGCTTCACGGGGCGGGCTTGCGGAAGCGGAACGTGAACCGATCGCTGTAACCCGCCACCGTGGGGCGCTGCGTGTCGTAGCGCAGTTCGTCGTCCGGACGGTAGTGCAGATCAGCGAAGCCATCGAACTCGAAGCCGGCATCGAGAATTTCTTTGATGACGATCACCGGGTCGATGCGACGCCAGTTCTCACGGGTGGTCGGTTCGTTGTGCCGGCGGGTGTGGTCGACGATGCCGTAAATGCCGCCCGGCTTGAGTGCGTCGAACACGGCGCGATGCAGCATCGCGCGGCTCTCGGCGTTGAAGTTGTGCAGGTTACGGAAGGTCAGCACCATGTCGACATTGTGGACCGGCAGCTTGATCGATTCGGCCTGCATCGACATCGTACCGGGAGCCGCCTTCATCACGGTCTTGTCGTCGACGTATTCCACCTTGTCGAGACCCCACTCCTTGAGGCGCGGCGCGATTCGTCCGGCGCCGAGGGTCACATACAGCTTGCCCTGTTCGGCGAGCGTGAGCCCGAGGATCTTGGTGTACCAACCGGCACCGGGCATCAGCTCGACCACGGTCATGTTCGGCTTGAGTCCAAAGAATTCGAGCGTCTGCACGGGTTTGCGCTCTCGGGCATCGCGAGCGCGTTCGTCGTCACTGCGGATGGGGCTCGCGAGCGCCTTCTCGATTTTCTGGGCGGTTTCGCTCTTCGGCGCGGGTGCACCCATTTGGGCGTAGCCGTAGACGGGAGCGAACAGAGCAACGATGAGAGCGAGACGGCGCAAAAACATACGGTGATTCTCCGAGTGACGAGAACAAACTGACAATGCCCGCCGATGCTAGCAGCGGACGCGCGACTCGGCGAGTTGGGCCGTCAGCGGACGATGCCGAGCAGTTCCAGCTCGAAGATCAAAGTGGCGCCGGGACGGATCGCGGGCGGCAGGCCACGATCGCCGTAGGCCAGTTCCGGCGGGCAGGTGAGTCTCGCTCGTGTGCCGACGCGCAGGGTCGGTAACGCCTGATTCCAACAAGCGATCACACCTTTGACGGGAAAGGTTGCCGGCTCGCCGCGAGCAAGCGAGCTGTCGAACACGGTGCCATCCACCAGACGTCCGACGTAGTGCACGCTGACGTGATCAGTGCTCGCCGGCATTTCACCCGAACCTAATTTCAAAGGTTCGACGATCAGACCGTTGGCGTGACGGATGCTGTCGGGATTCGCCGAGACGTTCGCGACGTGTTCGAGTGCGCGATCCTTCTCGGCGGCAGCCGTGGCGGCACGCCGGGCGGATTGCAATTCGTGTAGGCGCGGCGCTTCGGTGGCGAGATCGACTTTGGGTTCGCGTTGCAGTACGCCATCTTCGAGACCCATGCCGACGTATTTCAATTCGTCTGGAGTGAGCGCGAAGCTCTCGAGGGTGCGCGAAATCAGCTGGCCGAGGGTGTAGAGCGTACGCGCGTCGGCGTCGGGTAAAGGCGGGCTCGAGTGTGGCTCGCTCGCGTGCAGGGCGCTTGCCATCAAGCAAGCGAGGCCAATAGCCATGCAAGACTGTCGTCTCATCGGACCTACCCCCGTCGGTCTTTTTGCTATCTTGCGCCTTGTCCTTTGGCTGTCAACCATTGCTTGTCAAACACGATCACTGTCGTGCGGAGTGCTGGCGTGCATTCGAGATTTTTGGGTCGTGGGGTCGCGACGCTGCTGGCGACCGTGGCTGGGCTCCTGGTGGCGGTGCCAGTGGCATTCGCCGAATACCAACCGGCGCGATCGGCACCGTCGAGTCGCGGCGGCCTGACCGATCGGGTCATCGTCGGATTTCGCACCGAAAACATCGCCGATGTTGCCGCCATGCAGGCCGAGATATCAGCGCTATCTGGGCGAGTCGATTTGCCTCTGCAGGCGATCGATCGACTCGGTGACGGGCTGGCTGTGCTGAGGCTCGTCATGCCGGCGACGGCGAGTAACGTCGAGGCGGCGCTGTCGAGCTTGCGGGCGGACCCTCAGGTCGCGTTTGCGGAGCCCGATCGCCGCCGCTATGCGCATGCCGTCCCGAATGATCCGCTCTACGCTGGTCAATGGTATTTGAAGGCCGAGCAAGCATCGGCGGTGCGGGCGGAAAGTGCGTGGGATTCCAGTGCCGGTAGTGCGGGTGTCATCGTGGCCGTGCTCGATACCGGTATTCGCTACGATCACCCCGATCTCGAGCGAGCGGCGAGTGGTGGTCGTTTACTGCCGGGGTACGATTTCGTCTCGGCGGACTCCGACGGCAAATTCACTTCTGCCAACGACGGTGACGGACGCGATGCCGATGCATCCGATCCGGGCGATTGGGTGACGACGGCCGAGGCCGCGCTGCCGATCTTTGACAACAATTGCGAGGCGCAGGACGAGTCCTCCTGGCACGGCACGCGCGTGGCGGGTCTCATCGGCGCCAGAGCCAACAACAGTGCCGGCATCGCTGGCCTCACTTGGCGCCCGTGGATCTTGCCGGTGCGGGTGCTAGGCAAATGTGGCGGCTACGACTCGGACATCCTCGCGGGCATGCGATGGGCGGGTGGACTCGCTGTCACGGGCGTTCCCGCGAATCCAAATCCGGCTCGAGTACTCAATCTCAGTCTCGGCTCCGAGGATCGTTGTCCTGCTTCCTATCAAACGGTGATCGACGAACTCGTGCGCAGTGGCGTCGTAATCGTGGCATCGGCGGGCAACGAATCCGGACCGGTTGCCGCACCCGCGAGTTGCCAAGGCGTGGTGTCGGTGGTCGCTTTACGTCACGCCGGCACCAAAGTCGGTTTCAGCAGTCTGGGCGCCAACGCGACCATCGGCGCACCGGGTGGCAATTGCGTGAACACCGGTGCGAACGAACCTTGTCTGTACTCGATCGATACCACCACCAATCTCGGTGCCACGACGCCGGGTGGGCATGGTTACACTGATCAATTCAACTTCAACGTTGGGACGAGTTTTTCGGCGCC
>JALRHE010000267.1 GCA_023253235.1 Steroidobacteraceae bacterium | reverse complement strand
TGCTCTTCGGCACGGCGCACTTCGGCCGAGGCCGACAGCTTATCGGTGAAGTCGAATTCGACGGAGCCGAACACGGCATCGTTTTCGATCGAATACACTTTCTCCGGACGATCCTGACCGTTCAGGCTCGCGAAATCGATGCGGTGCTGCTTCTGCTCCCAATCGAAGTGGTACACGCCGGCCGTCCAACGGAAGCGACGATCCTGCGGTGACTCGATCTTGGCCTCGACCGACCAGTCGCGGTACTTGTCGACGGCTGAGCTCGCACCCGTTGCCATCGCCTGAACGCCATTGACGTTGGCGCCAATGATATTCATTGACGAGTGGTCGCTATCGGAACCCGTCTTACGATCGTCGCTGCGGCTGCCGGCATTGAGGCTCGCCGTGTAACCCGAGCCGTTGATGTCCCAGCTCAAGGACGCCAACAACAAGTCGAGGTCGCGATGCACGCCGGAGAACGCCACGCCTTGGCGCGTATCGTAGATACCGTTCGGCGTCGCGGGCACCAAGTAGTTGACGTTCGGGATACCCGGGACTTGCACGATTGGCTGCGTCACCGGAGCGTCGTTCAAATAAATCGGACGCGCGGTGATTTCACCGCAGAAGTACTGATTGCGGTTGGTGGATCCGGTCAACCGGTACGACGCGAGCGAACGCGTGCCCGGAGCGCAATTGTTGAACTCGGGTGACTGGTAGAACAGAGCACGTGTACCGTCGCGGTCGCGATTGTGCGCGGCGCGCAAACGCAGCTCGACGTTCTCCGTCGGCTGGAAATTCAAGGTGCCGCCAAAGGACACGCTGTTCTCATCACCGATGGTCTTGCCGGTCAATTGGTTCTTCCATTGACCATCGAAGTCGAGGTAACGAACGGAAAGGCCGCCCGTCAAAGTGTCGGACAAGCGTCCACTCAATCGACCACTGAGCTGGCGCTCGTCGCCATCGGCGCCGCCGCTGACCGATGCCTTCATCTCGTCACCCGGGCGACGCGTGATGAAGTTGATCGCACCCGCGTAGGTGTTACGTCCGTAGAGCGCGCTCTGCGGACCGCGGATCACTTCGACGCGCTCGACTTCGGCCATGTCCAAAGTCTGGATGTCGCCAGGGTAGTAGACGCCGTCGACGAAGTAAGCGACGCCGGTTTCGACGGTCGCGTTCGTGCCGGCGAGAACGCTCGCCAAACCACGCACCACCGGACGCTCGTTGGAGCGGCCGAACGAACGGGAGAACACGAGACCCGGCGCGAACTTCGCGAGGTCATCGATGGAATTGACTTGGCGGTTCGTGATGTCCGCCGCCGACAACGCCGTCACGGCGAGTGGCACTTCCTGCAGCGACTCTTCGCGCTTACGCGCCGTCACCACGATCTCTTCGAGAGCCGGACCTGCCGAAGCCGATCCCGACTGTGCAAACCCGGCTTGGCCCGCAAGCGCACCGGCACCCATCGACAACAATGCCGCAAGCGGCACTTTCTTCAGACTCATTTTTTACTCCCCGTTGGCATCGCCTCACGGACGGATATCCGTCAGGCAACGATTAATTCGTCCTTCTCGTATGACTTTATCCCACAATATTTAGGGGATGTAACCCCCCAAACCACACTGTCGCCTCGTCACCACAACGAGGTTGTTTTCAATTTTAGAATGAGTCTGATTCGCCAAAGGAGTCGCGCTCATCCCCGGAGCTGATCGATGATCGCGGGGTTCTCCAAAGTACTGACGTCCTGCGTGATCGGCTCGCCGCGTGCGACGGCGCGCAACAAGCGGCGCATGATCTTGCCCGAACGGGTCTTTGGCAGATTGTCGGCAAATCGGATGTCGTCGGGTTTGGCGATAGCGCCCAACTGCTCGGTCACCCAGTCCCGCAATTCCTTCTCGAGCGCACTCGTATCACCGGTCGGTCTCTCACCGCGACATACGACGAAAGCGAAAACGGACTCGCCTTTGATCTCATGCTGCCTACCGACCACGGCCGCCTCGGCGATCCGTGGATGGGCGACGAGGGCCGACTCAATTTCCATCGTTCCGAGGCGATGCCCCGCCACGTTCAAGACGTCATCGATACGACCCATGATCCAGAAATAACCGTCGGCATCGCGATGCGCGCTGTCACCCGCGACGTAGTAGCGGTTCTGGAACTTCAACCAGTAGGTGTCGAGGTAGCGCTGGTTGTCACCCCAGATGGTGCGCAGCATCGAAGGCCAGGGCTGCCGAATGACGAGATAGCCTCCCGCGTCGGGTGTCGTCAC
>JALRHE010000236.1 GCA_023253235.1 Steroidobacteraceae bacterium | reverse complement strand
CGGGACGATAAGAGTTTTCCGTATCTCTGGTTGAGTGACGATCACGAGTTTCCTCGGCTGTCGGTCTACCGCGGTAGTCGTAATCTTCCGGGGCGTTTCTTTGGTCCCTATCCGAATGCTGGCGCGGTATCGGAGTCGCTGCATTACTTGCAGAAGGTGTTTCGCTTGCGGCCGTGTCGCGATAGCTATTTCGCGCATCGCAGCCGACCATGCCTGCAGCACCAGATCGGACGTTGCTCCGCGCCCTGTGTGGGGCTCATTTCAAAACCCGATTATGACCGTGACGTCTCGGCGGCGGTGCGTGTGCTCGAGGGGCGCAACGACGAAGTGCTGCGCGAGTTGGCAGATCACATGGAGGATGCCTCGCAGCGCCTGGAGTTCGAGCGCGCGGCATCTCTTCGGGATCAGATCGCGGCGATCAAGGAATTGCAGGCGCAGCAGGTCGTGGCAGCCGATGATGAGCGCGATGCCGATATCTTCGCTATCACGGGCGATCCCGGTGGTTATGGCATCAGTGTGATGCCGGTTCGCGGGGGACGCAGCCTCGGTACCTCGAGTTACTTTCCGCAGGCGTTACTGGCCGAGCCCGCCGAAGCGTTGTCCTCGTTCATCTTGCAGTACTACCACGAGCAGACACCTCCACCCGAGATCTACACGAGCTTGCCGCTCGAGGATGCCGAACCGCTCGCCGATGCCCTCGGCGCGCTCGCGAGTCGCAGTGTGAGGTTGCGACACGCGCAGCGGGGCCTTGCGGCGCGATGGGTGGAGATGGCGCGAGACAACGCCGCGAATGCGCTGCGTATGCGCCTCGCGCGTCGCGAGGGCTATCGAGAGGATTACGCCGCTCTGGCCGAGTTGCTCGAGGTTGGAACGCCGCCCGCTCGCATGGAGTGTTTCGACATCAGCCATACGCAAGGCGAGGGGACCGTTGCCTCCTGCGTCGTTTTTGGGCCGGAGGGTCCGCTCAAAAAGGAATACCGACGCTTCAACATCACGGGCGTCGCGGCTGGCGATGACTACGGCGCGCTGCGCCAGGCGATCGAGCGGCGCTACACGCGGATTGCCGCAGGCGAGATTCCGAAGCCCGATCTGCTCGTGATCGATGGTGGCCCTGCGCAGATCGCCGGTGTGCGCGAGGTTTTGCAGCGACTCGACTTCGCTGACTTGCCAACACTCGGTGTATCCAAGGGGCCCGATCGACGCGCCGGCCAGGAGCGACTGCATTGGCGCGGTGAGGTTCCGCTGGTGCCGGGCGCACAGTCGGCCGCCTTGAAGCTGATCCAACGTATTCGCGACGAGGCACATCGTTTTGCGATCACGGGACACCGGCGTCGTCGTGCGCAGCGCTTCAACGAATCGATCCTCGAGACGGTGCCGGGTTTGGGTCCTGCCAAGCGCAAGGCCTTGCTGCAGTATTTCGGCGGGTTGCAAGGCGTTCTGAAAGCGGCGCGTTCGGATCTCGAGCGCGCACCGGGAATCGGTCCGGCATTGGCGCAAAACCTTTATGATGCTCTGCATCCTGGCGAGTAGAGAACCATGCTCTGGACCGTCCCGAACGCACTGACTTGGATGCGTATCTTCGCGATACCGCTCGTCGTGGTGCTGTTCTACATGCCTTTTCCGTGGTCGGATCCTGCCGCCGGCGCGCTGTTCGCCATCGCGGGTATCACCGATACGCTCGACGGCTATTACGCGCGCAAGCTTGGCCAAACGTCGCGGTTGGGCGCCTTTCTCGATCCGGTTGCCGACAAACTCATCGTCGCCGTCGCGCTCGTGCTGCTGGTGAGCAAAGATCAGCGCTTGATCGTGGTATTGCCCGCCATCGTGATCATCGGTCGCGAAATCGCCATCTCGGCGCTACGCGAATGGATGGCCGAGATCGGTCAGCGACGCAAGGTCGCCGTCTCTAAGCTCGGCAAGCTCAAGACGATTTTGCAGATCGTCGGTTTGTCGATGATGCTGATCCGTTGGGATGTGTGGTTCCTGCCGACCTACAAACTCGGGGTGATCCTGACGGCGATCGCGGCAGTGCTGACCGTGCTATCGGCCATCGACTACTTGCGGGCGGCTTGGCCGGATTTGAAGGGGCGCGCGTGACCACCTTGACTTACGCCGGGTTGGCCCTACAATCTCGGCCCTCTGTTCCAGAGCGGGAATAGCTCAGTTGGTAGAGCACGACCTTGCCAAGGTCGGGGTCGCGAGTTCGAGTCTCGTTTCCCGCTCCATTTTCTTCACGCAGCGCGGCTAGGTGGCAGAGTGGTCATGCAGCGGCCTGCAAAGCCGTCTACGCCGGTTCGATTCCGACCCTAGCCTCCACGCGCCGCCAGCTCGAAACGAGTCGTCGGCATTGCCGCACTCAATTGGCGCCGCAGCGGCGGATCGACGAGCTCGATACTGACCGTATTACTCTGAGTTTCGAAGATGTCGTGGAACAGGCGGCACTCGACCTCATAGCGACCGATTTCTTCGGGAGCGGAGCAGTCCTGGTAAAGAACGAGTCCGTCCCCTTGCAGCTCTGCGCCGACAGCCTGTGGCTGCAGCGTTTTGCCAGTCGGCGTCGTCCAACGGAAACGCTGTTCGATCTCGAGCATCAACCGCGCTTGGCCCGCGGCATCGACCGGTTGCAGCCCCTTGCCGGGCGCGAGTCGCCGCAGAGCCACCGCAGCATCGTGAAAGTGTATGGAGTGGCTCCATTCCCAGCGCCGCGTGCGCGGATTCGCCGAGAGCCGCGTCAGGGTTACGTGCGCGCGATGCGCGAGCGAGACATTCGGTGCCAGGCCGCCGATGGTGCTGAGCGCAAGCGCGCCCAGCAACCAGCGGCGTTGAGTAAACGGCGACATCGACCTTACGGTTGAGCCGGCGCGAGCGGCAGGGCTTTCTCCTCGGTCTTGGCTTCGTCGCCGCTCTTGCCCTTGGTCTTGAGTTCGGCGAGTGCATCGAGCATCTGGTTACGGCCCGAATCGCGAGCGCGGAACAGCTCGATGCGGCTCTGCGCGATGCGACGCGGAGTCACGTTGTTGCTCTTGTCGGCATCGGCGATCAAATGGTTCCGATCGAGTTCGATGCTGGTGATGCGTTTATCACGGATGAAGAGCTTGGTGACCTCGATCGCGTTGTAACGCCAAACCTCTGCAGGGACCAGGTAATCCTCGCTGCTGCCATCGGCATAGTTGAGGGTCAGCGGCAACGGGGTCACGAGACCGCCCACGTTCTGGAAGTCGACGAAGTAGACGTACTCACCGGCTTTCACCGCACGCTCGAAGGTCGCTTTCTCCCAAGGCTTGAGCTTCTCGAGGAAATCGCGGTACTCGTTGCGATCTTTGTTGGTGACGACGAAGGCGTCGTTCTCGTTGTAGAAATCCTTCAGCTCGGGATGCCGCTCGACGCGCGTCGAGCGACCCTCGGCTTTATTGAGTTTCTGCGAGTAGGAGTCCGGCCAGTCGCGGGCAAACTCGGCGCGCTTCAACGGGAACTCGACGTCCGGGTCTTGGCTCGAGACCTGATACTCACGGATATCGCCGACGGCCACATCGACGTGGTCGGTACCGTAGAACCAACCGCGCCAGAACCAGTCGAGATCGACGCCAGACGCATCTTCCATCGTACGGAAGAAATCCGCCGGAGTCGGGCGCTTGAACTTCCAACGATTGGCGTATTCGCGGAACGCATGATCGAACAGTTCGCGTCCCATCACGACTTCGCGCAACACCGAGAGAGCAGCGGCGGGCTTCGAGTAGGCGTTCGGGCCGAACTGCACGATGCTCTCGGAGTTCGTCATGATCGGCACTTGGTCGCTCGATTGCATGTAGGTCGTGATGGCATCGAGCACGTTGGTCTTGTCACCGAAGGCAGGGAACTTCTCTTCCCATTCCAGTTCGGCGATGTACTCGAGGAAGGTGTTGAGACCTTCGTCCATCCACGTCCACTGTCGCTCATCCGAATTCACGACCATGGGGAAGTAGATGTGACCGACCTCATGGATGATCACGCCGATCAGACCGTACTTCGTGTTACGCGAGTAGGTGACCTTGCCGGTTTTTTCATCGGCCGTTGGACGATAGCCGTTGAAAGTGATCATCGGGTATTCCATGCCACCGCGTTCCCACGAGTTCACCGAGATAGCGACCGGGTAGGGGTAGGGGAACGAGAAGCGTGAATACACCTCCATCGTGTGAATCACGGAGTGGGTCGAATACTTCGACCAGATCGGCTCACCTTCGTTGGGATAGAACGACATGGCCATCACGAAGGGCCGCGCGGCGTCGTTCTGCCGATAGCCCATCGCGTCCCAAATGTACTTGCGCGAGCTCGCCCAGGCGAAATCGCGCACGTTCTGGGCCTTGAAGCGCCAGGTGCGCGTGCGATCGGTGCCTTCCTTTTCGTTCGCCTTGGCTTCTTCGGGCGTGACGATGAAGACGGGTGATTTTGCCGTGGCGGCGCGCTTCAAGCGTTCGCGCTGCGTCGCCGTCAGGACGGCATCGGCGTTCTGCAACTCGCCCGTCGAGGCGACGATGTGATCCGCAGGCACCGTCAGCTCAACGTCGTAGTCGCCGAACTCGAGGGTGAACTCGCCGCGCCCCAAGAATTGTTTGTGCTGCCAACCGGTGTAGTCCGTGTAGGCGACGAGGCGTGGGAACCACTGCGCGAGGAAATATTGATAGGTGTCGCTGTCTTCGAAATACTCGGAGCCGCCGCGAGCACCGATAGCCGCCTCGTTGACGATGTTCGACTCCCAGTCGAAGCGAATCTCGAT
>JALRHE010000229.1 GCA_023253235.1 Steroidobacteraceae bacterium | reverse complement strand
GAGGCGCCGGTTCGCTGCGCTATGGCCCGAGCACGATTGGCGGCGTCATTAACTACGTCACGAAAAATCCCGAGCCGGGCATCAAGCTTGAAATGCACACTGGATCGTTCAATACCCGCGAATGGGGCATTGAGGCTGGTGGGCGAGCGGCGTCTGGTGACGCTACCTTCGGGGCTGTGATCAGTCGCGTCGAAAGCGACGGCTTCATGGGCAAAGAATTCAGTATGCGTGACGTCATGCTGAAAACGAGTTTGGCGTTTGGTTCAAATCAGCGAGTCGGTGTGAAATACACCGACTATCAAAACGATGCGAACATTTCCTATCGCGGCGTCTTTCTGGCCGAGTACGAGTCTGGTAGCAATCGTAATCCGGCGCCGGACGACTGGTTTTTGACCGGGCGTCGCTCGATCGATCTGAACCACGAGTGGACGATCAGTGATCGGCTACGTCTAAATACCATCGTGTTCAGTAGCGAGCTCTATCGTAATTACTGGCGCTTCACTACAAACAACACGGCAAGTGCTGCGGCACGCCGCTGGATCTACACCGACAGCCTGAACGGCAATAACCGCGCCTTTGAGCGACTTGGTATCGATAGTCGTCTCTTTTTGAAACATGAGACATTTGGGTTGGACAATGAAGCGGAGATCGGGCTGCGGCTCATGTCCGAAGAGATGCACGATGTTACGGTAGCCGCTGTGCGCGCCAGTCCGCGTAGCGGCACTGTGAGCCGCGAGGTTGTCGATGCTGCCGATAGTTGGTCGATGCATCTACAGAATCGTTTTGTCTTGACGGATCAATTAGCCGTGACAGCTGGGTTGCGCGCAGAGGTCTACGAGCAAACACGTCACGATCTGCGGCGCACCGATGTACAAGGCAACCGCGCCGAAACCAACAACACGGAACTGCTGCCCGGAATCGGCCTGACGTGGCGCTTTTCAGAGCACATGCAGGGTTTCGCCAATACATACAAAGCGTTCTCTCCCGCTCTCAATGGCGATGCACTCAACGGTTTGGATGACCAGGAGCTGAGCGCTGAGCAATCCCTCAATATGGAAGCGGGCATCCGCGGCTCAGCGGGAGACCTCGAGTATGAGGCGACGCTTTTCCGTATGGACTTCGACAACCAGATTATTCCTGCCAACAGCAATAGTCAGTTCCAAGTGACCAACGGTGGTAAGACGTTACATCAAGGTCTGGAGCTCGGTGTCGGTACTCGTCTCGGTAGCGGTTTTTCGATCGATGCAAATTTGACTTATATTGCTGATGCGAAATTCGTCGGCTCTCGGTTTTCGCGTACCGGTGATTTGATCACACCGAACGACAATCGCGTGCCCTACACGCCGGAGTGGATTGCAAACTTCGTGGTGTCCTACGAGCGCGGGCCGTTGCATGGCTCGGTTCGTCTTCATCACACCGGTTCGCAGTTCACCGATGTGCTTAATACCCGTGCGATCAATGAAAGTCTGAGTGGTTTCTTTACGGGTGAGATCGACGGCTACACGATCGCGGACATCAGCATGCTGTACCGACTCAACGATCGTCTCGAGTTCGGTGCCACCGTGAAGAATGTGGCAGACGAGCGCTACATCGCGAGTCTGCGTCAGGGCATCTATGTTGGTCCCGAGCGTAGCTACGATATCGGCGTCAGCTATCGGTTTTGACGTTTCTCAACCGATCAAGCCGGAGAGCGAGTCGAGATACCTGACGAAGGCCTTTCGGCCTTTTGTGGTCAATTTGACTTCGGTACGAGGCTTGCGATCTTGGAAAGACTTTTCGACCTCGACGTATCCGGCTTCCTCCAGCTTGCGCAAGTGAACAGATAAATTGCCGTCTGTCGTTTGTAGGTGCTGTTTCAGCGTGACGAAATCGGCACGAGTAGCACCAATGAGGTAAGCCATGATGCCGAGCCTCAACCGACCGTGGATGACGTCGTCGATCGCATGGATATCGAACGCGGTCATGATGGTTCGTTCAAGCGGTGTGTGCTTCGCGTGCGAGTCGGATGCCAGGCACGACAGCGGTGAGTACGAGCGCGATCGAGTAGATCAAAAACTCATGCCCGGTTCCCACAAATGCGCCGAGAATTGGAATCGTTGCGAAAGCAGCAAACGCTGTAAATTTCATCCAACTCTGACGAGTCATCGCGGCTGCGACACTCCAGCCGATACCGTAAACACTCAGCACTTGCAGGCTGATCGAATTCATCAGGAAACCGTCACCGCGTTGATATGCCATGACTGCGGTTCCCATCCAAAATGCAAAGATACCGAAGCCGATTGCGGTCCAAGCCGCGTTGATGGCGAGGTTGCTCGTGTTTTCGACTTTATTGCGATCGCGTTTGATGAGACCTGCGAGATGAATTGCGAATCCCGCAGCGGCAATTAACCAGGCGATCGCAGCTCGATTCGCATCTAGATCGAGAAGATCGCGAATCAATGGCCATTGAATCAGGCTAGCTGCAGCAAACCAGCCGCCGCCTGCGATGAGATAAGGGCCCGCCATCAGCGGCGCATCACGTCCCGCTTCCGCTAACGATCGTAGAAAGGACAGGTTTTCGTGTGGTGACGGCAAGTCTGACATGAGAAGCTCCACTGGTTCCGGCTTTATCGTAAAGCACTTTATAAAACAAAGTACAGTTAGTCAAGACTGTCTGTTTCAAATAGGCGCAAATTTTTCAGGACCGGGCGGAGCTAGAGCGAGCTTGGTGCGAAGCTCAGGTTTTAGCAGGCTCGAAGAAGGATCGAACGTACGCGGTTGCTTCACGTAACTTGGCGGGAACTTTGCCAAGCGATGGGGAGCCCACTCGAATCGGTGCGATCGGTATCAACAGCATCAGCAATGCGTAAATCAGCACGGCGGTAAAGCCGGAGAGCACCGTGAGGATCACCATGACGATGCGCACCCAAATGACATCGATCTCGAAATAACGAGCGATACCGGCACAGATGCCCGAGAGAATGGCTCCTTCGTTAAGTTGCTCGAGTCGCTTCGTCGGTGACTGGGTATCGCGCGGAATATATTCAACCCGAGGTTCGTTCGAATCTGAAACGGTGTCTCGAACTTCACCGACCTCGGCGAGAACAGTCTCGAGTACTATCAAAGAAACCACCGTCTGTCCTGCAGGCAAACGTTGCAGGCAGCGATCTGCGATCGCCTGCTCGAGATCCGCGAGGATTTCGTGTCGATCCGGATTCAGAGCGAGTGTGCGGGCGGCTTCGACGAGATAAGTTTCGAGTCGTACGAAACTGGCCTCGTCCAGCTGAACGGTACTGCGGTTGAGGCACACCGTGATCGAAATGCGTTTCATGAGAAGGAGCTTCCGGTTTGAACCGGCCCGAGTCGGGCCAGGGTGTGATTGATGCGCTGCCAGTATTCATCGAGCTGTGCGAGCTGCTGCAGCCCGGATTCGGTTAGCCGGTAGTACTTGCGGGGTGGACCGAGCTCAGATTCGCGCCACTCGTAATCAACCAGTTGTTCACGGCGTAGCTTGCTTAGCAGCGGGTAGAGCGTGCCTTCTTGAGTGGCGAACTCGGTGCCGGCAAGGCGCTTGAGGATGTCGGGAACATAGACTTGATCGCCGCCTACGATGCGCAGGACGACGAATTCCAAGAGGCCTTTTCGCAGCGGAGCCAGTTTCGTGTCGATGAGCATGCGTGCTACTATACAGTACCTTTTTAAGACAAGGTACTAGTCCATGAAACTTCTTCCTATGCTTGCAGCCGTTTCGTCACTGATGGCTGTCGGCCCGATCGCCATCGCGGCGGACAACGTTGGCACCGTCAAGCATGTCTATTCCGCTGCTGGCGTTACCCGTCTCGTCGTCGACAACCGGGTTGGCGAGGTCCGTATTCGGCCGGGCACCGGGGATGCGTACGAAGTCATCGTCAATCTGGAGGGAAATCGGCATGGTCTGATGCGGAAACTCAAGAGTGTGGACGGCCTCGATATCACCGCTAAAACCAGCAATGGTCGTCTGTATCTCAAGTTCAATGAAGACGACGTCGAGGCGGACTGGACGATCTTGCTGCCGACCGCGCTGCCTGAGGAGGTGGGTATCAACCTCGGCGTCGGTCAGGTCGATCTCCTCGCGCCAACGTCGGCAATCAGCATCGATCTTGGGGTGGGTGATGCCGATGTGACGACGAGCAAAGCGAATGCTGGCGATATCACGCTGACCGTCGGAGTGGGTGAGGCGTCCGTGCGCGGCGTCCCGAGCGCCGTCAAGGCCTCCGGCGTTGCGTCAAACGTCAGCTCCAAGGGTGAAGGTGCGCGCGATGTCACCGTAACGGTGGGTGTCGGCGATGCCTCTGTCGTGTTGAATTGAGCGGTCGAGGCGGTGATCATCACACGATGACTCACCGTCTCTCACCACACGCCCTGTTGCCCGACGAGCGCCACGACGAGCGCGAGCGACAAGCTTTCGTGGGGGCGTTGCGTGGGCATCTCGCGGGGCAGGTGATGCCGGGCAACTACGCGATCTATCGCGGTCGCGTTGAACCCGAGTTTGAGCGTCAGCATGGCCGTAAACCTCTGCACCACAACGAGGTACGGGCGGTCATGGAGCAGCAGCCCTACTATCAGTTTTGGAGCGCTCTGCAGCGCTGCAGTCAGCAACGCATGTGGGATGCTGTCATTGATTCGGTGGAGCGCGAATGGCCGCGGCTCAATGGCGCGTCAAAGCGATTACGCAAGCGCGGGTCTTTGATGCTCGACCCTACGCTGTCAGTTCCTCGCTATCACACAGCCGTTGACATCCATTTGCAGCCTGGCGGTTACCACACCGACTTCGCAGTTGATGATGTCGCCGCCGGTGCAATCTACGATCTCGGGCTCAATATCTACTCTCACGGGATGATGGGGCCGCGTAACGAGTATCTTGGTGACCTACTGCTCCGATATTTTTTGAGCGTTCATCCTCGTTTCAAGCCATTGCGAATCCTCGACATGGGGTGCGCGATCGGCAATAGCACTCTGCCTTGGGCTCGCCGATTCAAAAAAGCACGCGTCGATGCGATCGATGTTGCTGCGCCGCAGTTGCGTTACGGCCATGCACGCGCAGAGTCACTCGGTGTGCCTGTGCACTTCAGTCAGCAAAATGCCGAACACACGACCTTCGAAGATCAAAGCTTCGATCTGGTGATTTCGCATATCATGCTGCACGAGACTTCACGCAGCGCACTGAAGCACATCTTTGCCGAGTGCCATCGTCTGTTGAAACCGGGCGGTTTGATGCTGCATCTCGAAATCCCTCGTGGCAAGAATGTCATCGAGAACTTTCTCTATAACTGGGAAAGTTGGAATAACAACGAAACTTTCGGTCAGTACATGACTCATATCGACTTGGCGGACATTGCGCGACAGGCGGGGTTCGCATCCGATAAGGTGAGTTGCGCCGACCACGCTGTGCCGCGAGCGAAAGAGCAGCAGCTCTACTCCGAAGAAACACTCTGGAAAATCATCGAGGCACGAAAATGAGAACCGTCGGTAGGCTGCTCGCGAAAGGTTTGTTGACCATTCTGCCGATCGTGCTGACGGTCTACTTCATCTATTGGCTCGGTGTGACGACGGAGTCACTGCTCTCGGGTCTGCTCAAGGTTTGGCTGCCTGCCGAGATCTATGTTCCGGGTATGGGTTTGGTGGCCGGATTTGTGGTGCTGATCGTGATCGGCTTGTTGGTGAACGCCTACGTCGTGCGCCGTGTGATCACGTTCAGCGAGTCACTGATTTTACGTATCCCCGTGGTCAAAACCGTTTACTCGGCGGTCCGCGATTTGACCGGGCTTATGAAGGTGGGCGAGAAGGGTGGCGAACTGCAGCGCGTCGTGATGGTGCAGTTCGGTCCCGGCAAGGTGATCGGCTTCGTGACGCAGGAAAATGCGACGCTGCCAGGCCTCGGCAGCGATGAGGAGCTCGTTGCTGTTTATATGCCGATGAGCTACCAGATTGGCGGCTACACTCTCTATCTGCCCCGCGATCGCATTGAGCCTACCGACCTCACGGTCGAGGCGGCGATGCGTATCGTCCTGACCGGCGGCATTCAGACTCAATAGATCCATTCGAGGTATCACGAGATGGCGAAAGTCGACTACAACATAAGGAATCGCACGGCGGTGATCGCCTTCGAGGCGCCCCCGGTCAACAGTCTGAGCTATGCACTGCGCGCACCGTTGCTCGAGGCGCTCGAGCGAGCCGCGCGTGATTCCTCCGTCGATTCCGTCATTCTCATCGGTTCGAACGGTACGTTCTGCGCCGGAGCCGATATTCGTGAGTTCGGCGGTCCGGATGTTTTGCGCGGCCCCACTCTCTGGACGATCAATACGGCGCTAGACGAGATGAAAAAACCCGTCGTAGCCGCCATCGAAGGTGTGGCTTTGGGCGGTGGTCTTGAGCTTGCGATGAGCTGTCATCAACGCGTGGCGTTGTCGTCTGCCAAGATCGGTTTGCCTGAAGTGAAGCTGGGTCTATTGCCGGGCGCCGGTGGCACACAGCGATTGCCCCGCCTGATCGGTGTCGAGGGCGCACTGAACGTCATGATGTCCGGGGAGCCACTGCCGGTTGCGCTTTTCAAAGGTTCGCCGTTGCTGCAGCGCGTCGTCGATACCGATCTCGTCGGTGCGGCGATCAGTGTGGCCGAAGAAGCGGCGGCTGCGGTCAAAGAAGGAAAGCCTCTATTGCGAGCTCGAGATCTGCCGGTACGTGAGCCGGACCTCGAAGCCTTGTGTCAGTTTGCGCGCAATACCGCCAAGACGGCATTCAAGGAATATCCGGCGCCGCTTGCGATCATTGAAGCATTACAAGTTGGCGCGACCAAAGGCTTCGATGCGGGTCAACAAGAAGAGTTCGCCCAGTTCAAGAAATTGGTCGATACCCCGGTGTCTGCAGCGCTTCGACATATCTTTTTCGCGGAACGTGCTGCGCAACGCATCGACGATCTCCCAGCAGATACGAAGCCGCGCGCGGTCGCCAAGGTTGCGATCATTGGCGCCGGCACCATGGGTACTGGCATTGCCATCAATTTTCTCAACGCAGGAATCGAGGCACGTTTGCTAGAGCTCAATCAAGAAGCGCTCGATCGTGGTGTGCAGCGGATTCGCGAGGTGTATGAGGGGCAGGTCAAGAAAGGCAAGTTGGATGCGACCAAGCTTCAAGCGCGAATGGACTTGCTCAAACCGGTGCTCTCCTACGAAGCAATTTCGGACGTCGACCTTGCGATCGAAGCGGTGTTCGAGGATATGACGGTCAAGCAGAAGGTGTTCGCGCAACTCGATACGGTGCTTCGACCCGGTGCGATTTTGGCGACCAATACGTCAACGCTCGATGTCGACCATATTGCAGCAGGCACGAAGCGACCATCGGATGTCATCGGATTGCATTTTTTCAGTCCAGCCAACGTCATGCGCTTGCTCGAGGTCGTACGCGGTGCGAAAACCGCACCCGATGTGCTGCTGACGGCAATGACGCTCGCTAAAAAAATCAAGAAAACCGCTGTTGTCTCTGGCGTGTGCGACGGCTTCATCGGCAATCGCATGATCAACCAGTACTTCGCGCAGGCTATGGCGATGCTCGATGAGGGCGCAAGCCCTGAGCAAATCGACAAGGCCATCGAAAAATTCGGTTTCGCGATGGGCCCGTTCCGGATGGGTGATCTTGCCGGCAACGACATTGGTTGGCACATCCGTAAGCGGCAGTACGCCGAGGGAACACTGAAGCGACCGCAACTCGTCGCAGATCGTCTCTGCGAAATGGGGCGCTTCGGTCAGAAGACAGGCGCTGGCTGGTACGACTACAAAAAGGGCGATCGTCAGGCTTATCCTTCGACGATCGTTGCTGGCGTGATTGATGATGTACGCAAGGCGGCGGGTCAGCCGGTGCGCAAATTGACCGATGCCGAAATCGTCGATCGACTGGTCTACGCCTTGGTCAACGAGGGGGCGCGCATTCTCGATGAGAAAATCGCCCAGCGCGCGTCAGATATCGATCTCGTTTATCTGATGGGCTACGGATTCCCCATCTGGCGCGGTGGTCCGATGCACTACGCTGAGTCGCAAAAATTGTATGAAGTTGCGCGGCGTATGCGGCAGTTCGGCGAGCAGAAGGGCGGTGATGCCGTTTTCTGGGAGCCCGCTGCACTGATCGCGCGACTTGCTATCGATAATCGTTCATTCAACGGAGGTGCAGCATGAGCCGCGCCACAACCGGCCGCGAGGCCGTCATCGTGTCGACCGCCCGTACACCACTTGCTAAGAGTTGGAAGGGCTCCTTCAACATGACTCACGGCGCAACGCTTGGCGCCCACGCCGTCAAGGCCGCTGTTGAGAGGGCAGGTGTCGATCCGGCTTCGATAGAAGATGTGATCATGGGCTGTGCGTTGCCCGAAGGTGCAACGGGCAACAACATCGCACGGCAGGTCGCCTTGCGCGCAGGCTTTCCGGTGTCCGTTGCAGGTGTCACGGTGAATCGGTTTTGTTCTTCCGGTCTGCAAAGCATCGCGATGGCCGCGCAGCGAGTCATTGCTGGAGAGGGCGATGTGTACGTTGCCGGTGGGCTTGAATCGATCTCTTGTGTGCAGGCTGAGGTCAATATGCACATGGCGTTCGATGGTTGGCTCAAGAAAAACAAGCCATCGATCTACCACTCCATGCTGCAGACGGCCGAAACGGTCGCGACTCGCTATGGCATTTCTCGCGAGCGCCAGGACGAATACGGTGCGCGCAGTCAGCAGCGCGCATGTGCAGCTTTGGCGGCGGGGCACTTCAGCGCTGAAATCGCGCCGATCACCGTGCGCATGGCTGGTATCGACCAAGCGGCCGGCGGAAAGTTGTACACGCGCGAGGTGACGGTGTCGCAGGACGAGGGCTTGCGCGAGGGGACGACTATCGAGGCTATCGCGAAAATCAAATCAGCGACGCCAGGTGGCTCGGTCGCCGCAGGCAATGCGAGCCAATTCTCTGATGGAGCCGGTGCGTGCGTGGTCATGAGTGCCGCTGAGGCAGAGCGTGTCGGTGCCAAACCGCTCGGCATATTCCGAGGCTTCGCCGTCGCTGGTTGTGAGCCCGATGAGATGGGCATAGGCCCAGTCTTCGCGGTACCCAAATTGTTGGCGCGCGCAGGTTTGAAGGTCGAGGATGTTGGTTTGTGGGAGCTCAACGAAGCCTTCGCGGTACAGGTTCTGTACTGCCGCGACAAACTTGGGATTCCCGATGACCGCCTGAACATCGACGGTGGTGCCATTGCCGTAGGACATCCGTACGGCATGAGTGGTCAACGTCTCGTTGGGCATGCTTTGCTCGCGGGCAAGCGTCTTGGCGTGCGTCATGTTGTCGTCACCATGTGCATCGGCGGTGGAATGGGCGCTGCTGGCCTCTTCGAGGTCGCGTGAGACTTCGACATGCACTCGCTGGTTTATTACTCGCATTGGCAAGTTGGCCGGTAATGGCCATAGAAATCCCCGAGTACCGGGTGCTCGAGCAAGACGGGGCGTTCGAACTGCGGGCGTACTCGTCTTACTTGATCGCCGAGACTGAGGTGGAAGCGGGTTTTATGAATGCCGGCAATATCGCCTTCGGGCGACTCTTTCGCTACATCAGTGGAGCCAACACGGCACAGACCGAGATCGCTATGACGGCTCCGGTGGAGCAATCCTCGCAAGGTGAGAAGATCGCCATGACGGCTCCGGTGGAGCAGTCAAAGGGAGAGGGCGTCTATCGTGTGGGCTTCATCGTGCCGCGCAAGTACAACCGCGAGACAGTGCCTAAGCCCACCGATCCGCGCGTCAGTATTCGAGAAGTCCCCGCGAGGACGGTTGCCGTGTGGCGCTACTCTGGTCGCTGGACCGAAGAAAACTTTCGTGAGCATGAGCAAGATCTTCGTCGCGCTGTGCAAGCGCGAGGGTTGCAAGCTGTGACTGGCGATAGCGCTATCATCGCTCGCTACGATGCGCCTTTCATACCGTGGTTCATGCGCCGGAACGAAGTGCTGATCCCATTGGAGAAGAAGCCATGAGCTTGGAAAGCGAGCGCCGTAGTCTGCAGCCCATGTCTTCGGTTGATCGGCGTGACTTCGTCAAAGGAGCCTTGATCAGCGGCTTCGCTGCGACCACCGTGCCCGTGAGCGCCACGACGATCCAAACAAGCGCTGAAGGTCTCGAGGCGGGAGAAGTTGCGATTCCAGTCGGCCAGGACGTATTGCCGGCTTATCGTGCGCGTCCTTTGACTGGGCGTGATTGGCCGCTTGTCATCGTCATACAAGAAATCTTCGGTGTGCACGAACATATTCGAGATGTGTGCCGCCGATTTGCCAAGCTTGGCGCGTACGCGGTCGCACCTGAGCTGTTCTTCCGCCAGGGTAACCCTGGCCTTGTTACCGACATGCAAACCTTGATGCGTGAGATCGTCGCGCGCGTCCCCGATGCGCAAGTCATGAGCGATCTCGATGCGACCTTGGCTTGGGCGCGAGGTCATGGCGCGACCGGTAAGGCTGGTATCACGGGGTTTTGTTGGGGCGGGCGAATCACGTGGTTGTATGCCGCGCATTCCGATGCCATCGCGGCCGGGGTCGCTTGGTATGGTCGTCTCGTTGGCCAGGCGAGCGAGTTGCAGCCGGTACATCCCGTGGATGTCGCGGCGCGATTACGAGCGCCGGTGCTCGGTCTTTACGCAGGTGAGGACGCAGGGATTCCCCTCGACTCGGTTGAGGCCATGCGTGCCGCGCTGCGGGCTGACGGAGTCTCTACAGCTGCGAAGAGTTCTTCGATCACCGTCTATCCACAAGCGAAGCATGGTTTCCACGCCGACTATCGTGCCGCTTATCGGTCTGAGGATGCGCGGCCGGCGTTCGTGGCCGCTTGTGCCTTCTTCCGTCAGCACGGCCTCGCAATACAGAACCCGACATAGACTGATCCAGAGTGCTGCTTCGTTTTGATGCCGTTTCGCTAGCCTTTGGTTCGCGACCCCTACTCGATCGAGTCGATCTCAGCATCGGCGAGCGCGAGCGTGTTTGTATCGTCGGGCGAAACGGCGAGGGCAAATCGTCGTTGCTGCGTTTGGTTGCTGGTGTCACACCGCCTGACGATGGCGCTGTGTGGGTGAAGCCAGGCGCGCGTCTTGCGATGCTCGAGCAGGATCTCGACCTGATGACCGATGCCAGTGTGCTTGAAGTGGTACGCGGCGGTCTTGCGGGCGCTCAAGGCGAGAGCTGGGAGCACACTCACCGAGTCGACACCATCATTTCGCGTCTGCAGTTACCTGCAGAGCAAGCGTTTGCCGGGCTATCGGGTGGCTGGCGTCGACGTGTGCTGCTCGGTCGAGCTTTGGTTTCAGAGCCCGAGATTCTGTTGCTCGATGAGCCGACCAATCATCTGGATATTTCGGCGATCGAATGGCTCGAAGCGGTGATGCTCGAGTTTCGAGGGGCGCTCTTGTTCGTTAGTCACGACCGCATGTTCGTCAATCGACTCGCGACGCGAGTCGTGGAACTGGATCGAGGCAAGCTGAGTTCGTGGCCGGGCAATTACGACGATTTCGTCACGAAAAAGACGCTACAACTCGAAATCGAGGCGAAAGCCAATGCACTGTTCGACAAAAAGCTTGCCGAAGAGGAAGTGTGGATACGTAAGGGTGTCGAAGCGCGACGTACTCGCAACGAGGGACGGGTGCGCGCTCTTAAGACGATGCGAGCCGAGCGAAAAGCGCGACGTGACCGTATAGGACAAGCCGAATTAGCCGTCACCGAAGCCGTCGAGTCGGGCAAGCTGGTCTTCGAAGCAGAGCGGGCGGCCGTCTCGTTCGGTGAACGAGAGGTGCTACGCGGAATCACAACGCGCATCCAGCGGGGTGATCGAATCGGAATCGTCGGGCCGAATGGCGCAGGCAAGAGCACGCTTATCAAGTTGCTGCTTGGCGAACTTGAGCCCTCGAGTGGATGCGTTAAACGCGGTTCACGCTTGGAAGTTGCCTATTACGACCAGCAGCGCGAGCAACTGGATCTCAGTGCATCCGTCTCCGACAACGTCAATGACGGTAATTCCTTTGTGCCCATCGGTGGCGAGAATCGCCATGTCTCGGGCTATCTCCGAGATTTCCTATTCAGACCCGATCAATTGCTGACACCGGCCAGTGCGCTGTCAGGTGGTGAGCGAAATCGACTGTTGCTCGCACGACTCTTCGCACGTCCGGCCAATCTGCTCGTCCTTGATGAGCCGACGAATGATCTGGATATCGATACGTTGGAGTTGCTCGAAGAACTTGTCGCCGGTTTTGATGGCACTCTCCTGCTAGTCAGTCACGATCGCAGCTTTCTAGATAGAGTCGTCACGAGTTTGCTCGTCCTCGAAGGCGATGGTGGAGTTCGTGAGTTCGTCGGCGGTTGGACGGATTGGGAAGAGTGGAAGAAGAGCAACGTTGTATCGGCAAGCGTGCCGTCCGCCCGAAAGTCGACCAGGCTGGATTCGAAAGACGATGACACCGTCGTAACCTCGGCGGCATCAAGCAAGAAAAAGCGTCTCTCATATAAAGAGCAGCGCGAGTTCGACGAGTTGCCTGCGAAACTGGAAACGATGGAGTCCCACAAGCTAGCGCTCGATAACTTGGTGGCCGATCCTAATTTCTACGGTCGAGATCAGAACGAAGTCAAAAAAACCTTAGGTGAGTTACAAGCGCTTTCCGAAGAGATCGAGGCGGCATATCGACGTTGGGAAGAGCTTGAAAAACTACAGGCCAGCATCTGACAAAAGCGGTATGACCAGAAATGCCGTGACGAAATGCTCGTCGTGGTGTACACTTCGCCTTACAAAATAAGGGTTGCGCGGTCAGCGCCCCCATTACTCGACTCGCAACTGACCGCTACGGCTTTGTCCGTGTCGCGAGTCAAATCAACTACGGATCTCATCATCAATGCAGTTTTCTGATCTCGGGCTCCAGCCTGAGCTGTTGCGTGCTGTCGCCGAAAAGGGCTATGCCACGCCGACTCCCATCCAGTTCAAGGCCATTCCAGCGGTATTGTCAGGTCGCGATATTCTCGCCGGTGCACAAACGGGCACTGGCAAAACAGCGGGCTTCGTGCTCCCGGTGTTGCAGCGATTGAATGCCGCAAGTGGCCATGCGCCCCGAGCGCTCGTTCTCAGTCCAACGCGCGAGTTAACGGCGCAGATCGCCGAGAACGCCAAGGCGTACGGCCGCTACAAGAACGTCCGCTCGCTCGTGATCTTCGGTGGTGTCAGCGAAAAGCCGCAGATCGAAGGCCTGCGTCGTGGCTGTGACCTTCTGATCGCAACGCCAGGACGCCTGCTCGATCTAGTCGAGCAAGGCTATGCCGACTTATCGAAGGTCGAGTGCCTAGTTCTCGACGAAGCTGACCGTATGCTCGATATGGGCTTCATCCATGCGATCAAGCGCATCATCAAGTTGCTACCGCCGCAGCGTCAGAACCTGATGTTTTCGGCTACCTACTCGGACGATATCCGAGAGTTGGCATCGAGGATTCTGCGGAATCCTGTCTCAGTCGAAGTCGCTCCGCGAAACACGACAGCCGAGCGAGTCGATCAAGTGGCGTTCAAGGTTCCGAAGGAAGCCAAGCGACACTTATTGGTCCATCTGTTCGATCACGGCGCACAAGGCGAGGGGACATGGCATCAAGTGCTCGTCTTCACGCGAACCAAGCACGGCGCAAACAGATTGGCACAACAACTCGAAGGGGCTGGTATTCGCGCGGCTGCCATCCATGGCAACAAGAGTCAGGGTGCTCGCGTTCGCGCGCTGGAAGATTTCAAGTCAGGCCAGATCGCCGCACTCGTTGCGACCGAAGTCGCATCGCGCGGACTCGATATCAAAGAATTACCGCAGGTCGTTAATTACGAGTTGCCGAATGTACCCGAGGACTACGTTCATCGCATCGGTCGAACGGCGCGCGCTGGCGCGAGCGGTCGCGCGGTGAGCTTGGTGGCGCCAGACGAAGTCGGGTTGTTACGGGATATCGAAAAGACCATGGGTCGGGCGGTGCCCTTACTGCCGACACCGGCTTTCGAGATCAAAACGCCGCAGCCGGTCAGCCGCCCGAGCGTTTCGCCGGGTAACCGAGCCGTGTCAGCTCCGCGACCAACAAATCACGCTGGTCGCCCTGGATCTCGATCACGCCGTTCCGGACGGTCCCGCCGCAACCACAACGCTTCTTGAGTTGCTTGGCGAGTTCTTCGAGCTGAGCTTGGGCTAGGGGCAGACCCGTGATGACGGAGACGCCCTTGCCGCCTCGGCCTGAGGTTTCCCGGCCGACCCGAACCATGAGTTTTCCTTGTCCGGCGAGTGGTGCGACGAGAGTGCCGGCGGCCGCTTTACGTTTTGCGTCGATGTTCATGGTGTGAAGTCTAGGACAACCAAGGGCGCGCTAGAATCACCGGATGAATATGACTCTCGTGCTCCGGCATCGTTTCGTTTCGATCGTGGCAGTCGTCTTTTCGGCTGTGAGTATTCAAGTCGAGGCGAGTGAGCCACCGCCTGGAACGATGGCTGCGGTTCTGGCCGCATCGACCGCCGCAGACTGGCGCCCGCTCGATCCCGAAAAAACACTCTACCTCGAGCTCGAAACAGGGCGCGTCATCTTCGAGCTCGCTCCGAATTTCGCGCCAGCGCATGTCGCCAACTTGCGAACCTTGACGCAGGCCGGATGGTTCGACGGGCTCAGCATCAATCGCGTTCAAGACAACTTTGTGACTCAATGGGGTGACCCTGAGAGTAAGAAGCCCTTGGGGGCGGCTAAAGCCAAGATTGCTCCCGAGTTCGAGCAGTCGTGGTCGCGCAACTGGCGTATGACCCGCTTGCCTGATGGCGATGTTTACGCACCGCAGGTGGGTTTCGTGGAGGGTCTACCGGCCGCATTAGATGAACGCGCTGGCAAGGTCTGGCTGACCCATTGCTATGGCACGCTTGGCGTTGGGCGCGATACCGCTGCAGATTCCGGTAATGCCGCGGAGTTATACGCCGTGATCGGCCATGCACCCCGACAACTCGACCGCAACATCACGGTGATCGGCAGAGCGGTGCGCGGCATGGAGTTATTGGCAGCGTTACCACGGGGCACGCTGCCGTTGGGTTTCTACGCGAAGGCGGAAGAGCGTATACCGATCAAGCGGATGCGCTTTGCGATGGATCTTCCACCGACCGAACGCATTCCTCTCGAAGTATTGCGTACCGATACGCCGACTTTCGCTGCCCTGATCGAGTCGCGACGTAATCGTCGCGATGAGTGGTATCTGCAGCCTGCAGGCAAGATCGATCTTTGTAGCGTGCCTGTTCCGGTGAGAGAGCGTCGTTAATCTCGATCGCTTGAATGACAGTGCGCGCAGCCAAGACGATTATCGTTGGTGCAGGGATTGGCGGACTCGCTGCCGCACTCGCTTTATTGCGCGCGGGACATCGTGTTCGCGTGATTGAACAAAGCAGCTCTTTGGGTGAGGTTGGGGCTGGTTTGAGTATCACGCCGAATGCCTCGAAGGCGCTGGCGTATCTCGGCTTGGCGGACGAGTTGGCGCGGATCGGCAGTACACCCGCAGCCGGTAGTTTGCGTCATTACCGCACGGGTGAAGATCTCGTGACATTGCCACAGGATCGCAGTCGAGAGCGGTACGGATATCCGCTATATCACGTACATCGGGCTGATCTGCATCGGGCCTTGCTCTCCGCGGTGACGGCGCTCGATGCCGATAGCATCGTGACTGCTGCAGAGTTTGCTTCCTTCACAGAAAACAAAGATGGCATTTTGGTTTGCTGCCGCTCTGGCTGGAGTGATCAAGCCGACTATGTGATCGGCGCTGACGGTATTCACTCACGTGTCCGCGCTCAGTTGTTTGGCCCAGACCAAGCTAATTTCACCGGATATGTGGCGTGGCGTGGGTTGATTCCCGGAGACCAGGTGCCGCCGAGCTTACTCGATCCACCGCTTTGCATGACCTTGGGTCCAAGACGCATGTTGATGCGCTATCCACTAAGGCGCGGGTCTTGGATCAATTTCGTAGCGATCGCCAAACGTGACGCTTGGATGGAAGAAGGCTGGTCTGTCTCCAGTACGCTTGATGAGTTGCTAACGGAGTTTGCCGATTTCGAGCCGCGTGCTCTTGATCTGCTGTCGTTGACGCCGCCGGATCGACTCTACAAATGGGGTCTTTTCGATCGCGACCCGCTGCCCTCGTGGACGCAGGGGCGAGTCACGCTGCTAGGCGATGCCGCCCATGCCATGCCGCCTTTCACCGGGCAAGGTGCCGTCATGGCTTTGGAAGATGCCGCGGTGCTTGGGCGTGCGGCGGAAGCGAGCAGCGCAACGAATACTTTTTTGAAGCGCTATGAAACCGAGCGCATCAGCAGAGTGACGAATGCCCTAGCAATGTCACGCGCACGCGCCGACCTGTATTTTGGAAACGAGCCTGCGGAGCAGGTCAAAGCGCTAACTGCTGGCATGATGGAGTTGCGAACGCTGTATGACTACGATGCCGGTGCGGTCGATTTCGATGCGCTATAGTGTCAATGTTTGGCGCAAGGTTTCGCCGCGCGCCAGACGATCGAACCCTTCATTGATCTCATCAAGCACTAAGGTTTCAGACAATAATTTGTCTACCGGTAGCCGGCCTGCCTGATACCACTCAATGTATCGCGGGATATCTCGCGATGGAACGCAGCTGCCGAGATAACTGCCTTTGATCGTGCGCTCCTCTGCCACGATGCCAACCTGAGGTATCGAAAACATCGCTTGCGGATGGGCTAGCCCCGCCGTCACCGTCGTTCCGCCGCGGCGCGTGATGCGATAGGCGAGTTCCATTGCCTTGACGACACCCGCCATCTCGAAAGCGAACTCGACGCCGCCCGACGTGAGCGCACGCACTTTTTCAGCGCATTCCGGATCGGCTGCATTAAAGGTGTGGGTTGCACCCAGATCGCGCGCCATCGCGAGCTTGGCGTCCGAGAGATCGATCGCCACTAGCGTGGTCGCTTCGCGTAAACGCGCACCGAGCAGGGCAGCGAGTCCAACGCCGCCCAAGCCGATGACGGCAACCGTGCGCTCGCGCGGCAGATCGGCGGTGTTGATGACGGCGCCCGTACCGGTGATCACAGCGCAACCGAAGACTGCCGCCTCCGCAAAGCCGAGCGATCGATCGACTTTCACCAATGAATTGCGCGACACGGTTGCGTAGTCGGCGAAAGCCGATACGCCGAGATGGTGGTTGAGCTCAGTTTCGCGCCGTCGCAAGCGACGTGCACCGCTTAGCAAGGTTCCTGCCGTATTGGCGACGAGTCCCGGTTCGCACAGAGCGGGACGACCGGAATGACAGGGCTGACAGATTCCGCAACTCGGCACGAAAGCCGTGACGACATGGTCGCCGACGACAAGATCGGTAACACCCGGGCCGAGTTCTTCGACCACACCCGCACCTTCGTGACCGAGCACCATGGGTAGTGGTCGCGGTCGATTGCCATCGATGACCGAGAGGTCGGAGTGACAAAGGCCTGCAGCCTTCATTTTGATGAGCACTTCGCCGGGCCCGGGTGGCGCCAGATCGACATCGGCGATCTCGAGTGGGCGGGACTCCGCATAAGGCGCCGGTGCGCCCGTTCGAACGAGAATGGCAGCACGAGTTTTCATATCGCGACGCTACGCCGTCTGCGCGGGTGCTGGCAACTGTCCGGTTGGCGGGCGACAATGCAGCGGTCATGAGCATCCGCCCAGCGATTCCGCAGCGCAACGAGTTCCCGTATTTCCGACCGATGGTCACCCGTTGGCTCGATAACGATGCCTATGGGCACATCAACAACGTCGTGTATTACGAATACTTCGACACCACGGTAAACGCATTTCTGATCGAAGCGACCGGCACGGACACGCGATCACTTGGGCAGATCGGCATCGTCGCCGAGACGGGCTGCGTGTTTCACTCTTCGTTATCTTTTCCGCAGCCGCTCGATATCGGTCTTGCTGTCGAGCGATTGGGCCGCAGTAGTGTCACGTACCGTTTAGGTGTGTTCGCACAACGAGCCGAATTAGCAGCGGCTACCGGTAAATTCGTGCATGTGTATGTGGATGCACAAACGCGCCGTCCGGTGGAGATTCCCGAGTTGATCCGCGCTGTCTTGGAGCCGCTGAATCGAGCCTCAATCTCGGCGTGAGCGCTGAGCGCGCTCGAGACGACTGATTCCGAGTGCACCACTGCGTACGACTTCGACGATTTCGGCGCCTTTGCCGAGATCGGTGACGAACTGATCGACTTCCTGTTCACTCGCGGTCAGTTCCACAATGAAGCCGTCGCTGGCCGGGTCGAGCACTCGACCACCGGCACGAACGACGTAGCCGCGTACCGCATCCGACTGCTCGAGCCGAACCTTGAGCTTGAGCAGGACCAGTTCGCGCTCGATGTGTTCGCCTTGCGTCATGTCTTCGACGCTGACCACATCGATCAGTTTGTTGAGCTGACTGATGATCTGCTGCACGACCGAATCCGATCCGCGCGTCACCAGCGTGATGCGTGACACGGTCGCGTCGTTAGTTGCGGCTACCGACAGTGATTCGATGTTGTAGCCGCGCGTGGAAAAGAGACCCGCGACCCGTGTCAGGGCGCCGGCTTCGTTTTGCAGGTGGATGGCGATGATGTGTCTCATGGGCGTGTCGTGGAGCATATTGCACGAAGCGGTCAAACTGGTAGTCTGAAAGACCCCCTGCCGGTTTTTCTCTCGGGTTTTACCTATGTCTGAGTCCACTGCTCCCAAGACCGTCTTAAAGCGCCATCCGAAGGCGGGCATGGTGATGACCGGAGCTGAGATGATCGTGCAGGTCCTCGTGGACGAAGGTACCACCGCCGTTTTCGGCTACTCCGGCGGGGCGATCCTGCCGACTTACGATGCCGTCTTCTTGCATAACCAGGCTCAGGCGGATCAAGGCGGCGAGCAGATGCCGCTGATCGTCCCCGCTAATGAGCAAGGTGCGGGCTTCATGGCCGCAGGTTATGCCCGTGCCAGCGGGCGAGTGGGTGTTTGCTTGGTGACGTCGGGTCCGGGTGCAACGAACACGGTCACACCGGTACGCGATTCGATGGCTGACTCGATCCCGATGCTCGTGATCTGTGGCCAGGTTCCGACGGCAGCCATCGGCACTGATGCCTTTCAGGAAGCGCCGGTGTCGGCCATCATGGGCTCGGTCGCCAAACATGTTTTCTTGGTTACCGATCCCGAAAAGCTCGAGGCAACGATCCGCACGGCATTCGAGATTGCGCGTACTGGTCGACCGGGCCCAGTCGTGATCGATGTGCCCAAAGACGTTCAGAATTGGTCGGGCACTTTCCGTGGCGAGGGCACCTTGCCGGTTCCCGGGTATCGAAAACGGCTCTTTGCGACGACGCATGCCGGCGTTGAAGATGATGAAGCAGCTGCGTTTTTCGCAATGCTACGCGATGCAAAGCGTCCGCTGATTTATGCGGGTGGTGGCGTCATCAATGGAGAGGCGTCGAGCGCACTGACTGAATTTGCCGAAACTTTCGGTATCCCGGTCGTGACGACCTTGATGGGTATCGGCGCATTCGACACCACACATCGGTTGTCCATGCGCATGCTCGGTATGCACGGTGCAGCGTTCGCCAACTATGCGGTCGAAGATTGCGATCTGTTGCTCGCGATTGGTTCGCGCTTTGACGATCGCGTCGCGGGTGTACCCAACAAGTTCGCGCCGCGCGCCAAGAAAATTGCTCATATCGATATTGATCGGGCCGAGATCAACAAGGTCAAGAAGGTCGACTGGAGTCACGTCGGGCAATTGCCTGGCGCCATTCACGCCTTGACGGCATTTGGCCGAAAAACAGGATTCTCCGCCGATTATTCGCAGTGGCATCGCGAGATCGAGGCACTACGCACCCGGCATGCGATGAACTACGATCGCAATAGTCCTCTGATTCAGCCTTACTACGTCATCGAAGAAATCAACCGTTTGACGCAAGGACAGGCCATCATCGCTACCGGTGTGGGTCAGCATCAGATGTGGGCGGCGCAGTATTTCGATTTCTGCCGACCTAGGTTATGGCTGACCTCCGGATCGATGGGCACGATGGGCTTCGGTCTTCCTGCCGCTATCGGTGCGCAGTTCGCCGATCCAAAGGCACTGGTCATCGATATCGATGGCGACGCGTCAATTCGAATGAATTTCGGCGACCTCGAGACCGTGACCACGTATCACCTACCGGTCAAGGTGGTCGTGCTGAACAATTTCGGTGACGGCATGGTCAAGCAATGGCAGAAGCTGTTCTTCAAAGGCCGACTGTCTGCTAGCGACAAGTCGCTGCATAAAAAAGACTTCGTCAAAGCGGCACAGGCCGATGGTTTCGAGTTCGCCGTGCGTCTCGATCGCAAAGAAGATGTGCCTCGAGTCGTTGAAGAGTTCATTCGTTATCCTGGCCCTGCGTTCCTTGAAGTCATCATCGATCCCGATGCAGGCGTCTATCCGATGGTGGGTCCGGGACAATCGTACGATGCGATGATCACAGGCGATCACATCGTGGCGCGACATGCTCCCGTGAAGACGGATGCACCGGGCCCATCGGAAATGTTTTAAATGAAGGTGAAGCGGGAAAAGCGTTTTTAGATAAAATACCTTTAGGTCGATTTGGTAAAGCAGAAGAAATTGCAAATACCACTTTATTTTTAGCAAGCGAAATGAGTAGCTATGTTACCGGACAAGTAATTAGTGCTTGTGGTGGACTGAATATTTAATAAATATTTATTTTATAAAAAAGGATCAACATCAGTTGATCCTTTTTTTATTCCGAAAAGAGGTATATAGCTTACTATTAAATTCTTGCGTCTATTTCTGTTTTAAGATCAGCATAAATGGAT
>JALRHE010000106.1 GCA_023253235.1 Steroidobacteraceae bacterium | reverse complement strand
GTCGATCCGGTACGCGACGAGGTCGTGGGACCTGCAGGCCCAACGACAGCAACCCGCATGGATAAGTTCACCGAGATGATGCTCGCGGAAACCGGCCTCATCGCGATGATCGGCAAAGCGGAACGCGGACCGACGGGCATCGAGGCCATTCGCAAGCACAAGGCGGCTTACTTGATGGCCGTCGGTGGAGCCGCCTATCTCGTCTCCAAGGCGATTAAATCCTCACGTGTCGTGGCGTTCGAAGATCTCGGTATGGAGGCGATCTACGAATTCGAGGTCAAGGATATGCCGGTCACGGTAGCTGTGGATGCCAATGGCACCTCAGTCCATCAGAGCGGACCTGCCGAGTGGGCCGCCAAGATTTCAGCGAGCGGTATTCCCGTCAAAAAACGCTGAATTCGAGCAAATCAGGTGCGCGCGTGCTGAACGGATGCAGCCCGCGCAGGTGGTGGCGTTTTGCCTGATTCCATGCAGCCGCGCAATTTCTTTGCAACAGCAGTCAAGAGCTGACTGACGCGTGATTCACTGACCGACAGCACGGCGCCAATTTCTTTCAGCGTGAGCTCTTCGTCGTAGTAGAGCGCGACGATGAGTTTTTCGCGCTCATTGAGCTCGGAGATACCCGCCTTGAGCGCACGAACGACGAGTTCCTCTTCGACCTCGTCTTCGGGCAGCGGCGTCTCGGCCGCGAAATCGATCTCTTCGAGCGTCGTCGACTCAGCCAAGCCTTGGTTGCGACCTCGCAGTGTGTGGTAACGCGCGATGTCGAGACCCATTTCGGTTGCGATCTCGCGATGCGTCGGCGCCTTGCCTGTCGCGTTGGCAAGCCGCGTTTCGGCCTCGCGCGCCTCGACAGCCACCTTGACGGTACTACGCGGCGCCCAGGAGGCACGACGAATCTCATCGAGCATGGCACCACGGATACGCAGTTTGGCGAAGGTTTCGAAATCGTTGCCGCGTTCGGGGTCGTAGGCGGACAGGGCCTCGATCAAACCCACCATGCCTGCTTGGATCAGATCGGAAGGCTCGATCGCCGCTGGCAAGCGCGATCTAAAATGGGATGCGACTCGCTTGACGAGACCCATGTGCGCAGCGACATCCGGCATTCCTGCCACTTCGCTGTCGGTGCAGTCAGCCACCGATTCGTAGGAGTCGCGACGCTTCATGAGAGCGTCGCCTTGGTACTAGGCCCGAGTCGATCGAGCAGGAAGTCGGGCGAATCGGGCTCCGCCGGCAACGCAGCGAGATTGGCTGCAATCTTGCGCAGCGCCGCGACCGCTGGCGTGATTTCGGACGCCTCGGCAAGCAACTGACGACGGCGTGTGGCAATGGCAACGCTTTCATCGCGCGGCACGATACCCGCCAGCGACAAGGGCAAACCGAGGAATCGAACGGCAACTTCGTTAAGCCGCGTAAACACGGCCTCACTCGCCTTCGCATTGGTACTGTCGTTGACGATGATCTCGAATTTCTGGAATCCGAAGTCACCGTGCATCACTTTGATGAGACCGTAAGCATCTGCGAGAGATGCCGGTTCATTGCGGATCACGACCATGAGCGAATCCGCCAGACGCGCGAGTGTCGTCACATGCGTGCCGATACCCGCTCCGGTATCGATCAGAAGAAAGTCGGGTTTGGGCGAGAGATCATTGAGACCTTGCAGTACGCGTGCGAGCCCGCGCCCATCGAGCTCTGCCATATCGCGCTGCCCAGATGATCCGGGAATGATCTGCAGTCCGAGCGGGCCCTGCAGCAACGTGTCCTGCAGGATTTTTCGACCTGCGACGACGTCGGCGATATCGAACTCCGGCTTCAAGCCGAGCAACACGTGGACGTTGGCCAAACCCAAGTCACCATCGAACAAGGCCACACGCTTACCCAAGCCGATCAACGCAGCCGAGAGCTGCAGGCTGATGAAAGTCTTGCCGACCCCACCCTTGCCGCTCGATACCGCGATGATCTTGGTGCGTGTGTTTTCCATGATGGCTCGTTACTCCGTCGCGTGCTGAGGTTCTGACAACGCGAGTTGGAGTATAAGGCCTAGACCCTGCTTGATCGCCGCAGCGTCCATCGGCTGTAGTCGAGCGCTGGGATCTGCAGAGGTGGAAGTACCCCACAGCGATTTGCCGCACTCGGCAATCGTGGTCAACAAACCAAGCGGCATACGCGCAGCGTCCCAATGCGTGAGCATCACACCCGCGATGGGTAATGATGACTGCAGCCAACGCAGTGCTTCACTACGTGAGATCGTTGCCGGCAGCACCAGAATCAGACGCTGGCCCGGCGATGCGTTCTGGAACTTCTCTTGAAGCTCGCCAAGCGAAGCACCAGCGGAATCGATAATCGCGTGCGCTGGCGCCTTGGCACCCCATCCCGCCTCGACTCCAGCGCGATCCGTCATCGCAAAAAAACGCTCGCGACTACCAGGACGCGTATCGCGCCATGACTGCACCATGCCGGTATCGATCGATAGCTGAATGGCGAGTGTCGTTTTACCCGCACCTGCGGGTCCAACGAGGTGGCAACCGGACAGATCTTCGCTATCAACCAACGCGAGATCGTCGATCACCTGCT
>JALRHE010000089.1 GCA_023253235.1 Steroidobacteraceae bacterium | reverse complement strand
GGTGAGGATGCTCAAGGTGCGGGTGAACCTCGCGGTATCGAAGCCGCGGATCAGTTTGCCTGCGAGAGGCAAGCGCAGCATCCAGCCATCGAACCGATAGCGCGCCTCGGGTGCGCGCAGCCAGCGTCTGAAGAGCACCCCGGCGATCGCCAGCGCGAGTAACAACCACAAGCCGTAATCACGCAGGCCATCGCTGACGAGCAGCAGGACTTGCGTCATCCACGGCAGCGCGTTCTGGCCTGATTCGAATACCTCGACGACTTTGGGGACGACGTAGGTCAATAAGCCCGAGATGATGGCGATACACATGATCGTCAGCACGATCGGATACAGCAGGGCGCCGATGATCCGTTGCCGAAGTTGATCACGGTTCTCGGTGTAATCGGCCAGCCGCTCGAGCACCACATCGAGTCTGCCCGATTGCTCACCGGCGGCCACCGTTGCCCGATAGATCTCGGGGAAAACGCGCGGAAACTCGCCGAGCGCTGCAGCGAGTGTGAGGCCTTCCGTCACTCGGGCGCGCACGGCCGTCACGGTCTTTTGTACGGCGGGCTTCTCCGACTGCTCCGACACGGCACGCAGCGCATCTTCGAGCGGTAGGGCGGCCTTGACGAGGGTGGCGAGCTGTCGCGTGAGCAGGGCCAGATCGGCGTTGCTGATGCGCTTGCCTACGGTGCCCTTAGCAACATGGCCGCTCGTCACCAACGAGACCTGCATCGGCAGCAATTGTTGATCACGTAACAGTTGCCGCACATGGCGCGGGCTTTCGCCCTCTTGTACGCCGCGTACTTCGCGGCCGTTGGCATCTAAAGCGGTGTATTCGAAAGCGGCCATGCGGATTGCGCCGTCAGTCTTCGCGCGTCACGCGCAACACTTCCTCGAGCGTCGTTTCACCCGAGAGCACCTTGCGACGACCATCGTCGCGGATCGACGGAGTAGCCAGGCGCGCATGGCGCTCGAGTTCGCTCTCGGTCGCGCCATCGTGAATCAGTGTGCGCATCGCATCGTCGATCAGCACGAGTTCATAGATGCCGGTGCGGCCTTTGTAGCCTGCGCCGTCGCGAGCCGGTTTTTGCAATCTGACTGGTGGGGCGTCGGGCGTGATGTTCAGCACGCGACGTTCGACGTCCGAGGCTTCGTAAGTCTCGCAGTGGTCCGGATCGAGTGTGCGAACGAGCCGCTGTGCCACGATGCCGATGAGGCTCGAGGCGAGCAGGAAGGGTTCGATGCCCATATCGCGCAACCGGGTGATCGCACCGACGGCCGTATTCGTATGCAAGGTCGAAAGCACGAGATGACCCGTGAGCGAGGCTTGTACGGCGATCTGTGCCGTTTCGAGATCTCGAATTTCACCAACCATCACGATATCCGGGTCTTGTCGCAGGATCGCGCGAAGCCCACGCGCGAAACTCATGTCGACCTTCGTATTGACCTGAGTCTGACCGACGCCGTCTAAGTAATACTCGATCGGATCTTCGACCGTCATGATGTTGCGCGTGGCGTCATTCAGGCGCGAGAGCGCAGCGTAGAGTGTGGTGGTCTTGCCCGAGCCAGTCGGGCCAGTGACGAGCAGGATGCCATTGGGCTTGTGAATTAGCGCATCGAGCAGCGGTGTGATCTCAGGATCCATACCGAGGTGGTCTAGATCGAGTCGGCCAGCCTGCTTGTCGAGCAGGC
>JALRHE010000081.1 GCA_023253235.1 Steroidobacteraceae bacterium | reverse complement strand
GGTTGGCGAGTTGCTCGAGATGGGCGGTGACGTCGTCTTGATCGATGGTCCTGATCTGGCTGATCGTGTGGCCGCTGCAACTTCCGGGGCTGCAATTCGACTGGGCATCGATGCAGTCGCAGGATCTGCGACACGACGGATTGCAGAATGCTTGTCGGCGGCAGCGCAGTTGGTTTGCTATGGCGCCATGAGTTCGCAGCATTGCGAGCTCGACTTCTATCGCTTGTTTCGCTTAGGCATCGAGTTTCATGCCTTGAGTTTCGTCAGACAGTTGTCGAAAAGGAGCGCGCCGGAGGTGCGCGCGCTTTATGCCGATCTGGCAGAGAAAATCGCGACGGGCGCGCTCTCGACCAGGATCGCCGGGCGCTATCGTCTGGAGGAAATCATCGCTGCATGCTCGCACGCAGCGATGACCGGTTCCGAACGAGACGGTAAGGTCGTTATCGTTTTTTAGGGATTGACCAGCACCACTTTGCCGTAGTGAGTGCGAGCATCGACCATGGCGTGTGCTTCGACCAGCGCGCTCATAGGCAATGTTTTATCGACCACCGCTTTGAATTTGCCACTGGCAAACAGCGGCAGCGCGAGCTCACGGAAACTGCGCATCGATTCGGGAATGAATCGCACACTTGACGAGATGCTCATGGCCAGCAGCTGCAGATTGCGCATCCCGATATTCAGATTGAAGCAAACCTGTCGCCCGCCGGTACTGCCGTACATAACGATACGTCCCTCGGCGGCCATAGAATCGAACAAAGCCGCTGCGGTTTCTTCGCCAATGGTCATCAGACCGATATCTATGCCGTGCCCATTCGTATCACGGCGTACGAGCTCCGGAAGATCACCGGTTTTGTAGTTGTAGGCGGCATCGGCGCCTGCGGCGATACCACGTGCGCATTTATCGTCACGACTTGCAGTGCCGGCAACCCAGCAGCCTTGCCATTTGGCAATTTGTAGCGCTGCACTACCGACGCTACTGGCGATCGCTTCGATCAATACTTTTTCGCCGGCGCGCGAACGCGCAACGGTGACGAGGGCATGCCATGCTGTCAGCCAACCAACCGGTATCGCAGCGCCTTCCACGAAACTCAGTGAGTCGGGGAGGCGAAGCGTGTGCACCTCATCGAAAAGCACGTGTGTCGCGTGAGAGCCCCGCGCTCGGCCGAAGACCCGATCGCCGACAGCGACGGAGGTCACTCCGGGTCCGACCGCTTCGACAATGCCCGCCGACTCCATCCCCATCACGAAGGGCAATGCTTGACCGATATATGCACCCGAGCGCATACGGGTTTCGGCGAAGTTGATTCCCGAGGCCTTGACGGCCACGCGTAGCTGGCCAGGGCCGGGAACGAGCTCCGGCATTTCGACCCACTGCATGACCTCCGGTCCGCCGAAGGTTGCAACGCACCAGCCGAACATCTAGTGACGACTCCGCAGGAAGCCGCGGAACCCCACGTCGTATTCCTTGATCCAGCCCTGTGTCAGGGGATTGGACTGCAGCGATGACCACCACTGCGCGATCTTTGGATAGTCCTTGAAGTTTTCTTCGACGCCGCACAGATCCGTCACGATGCCCATCATCTGCAGACACGGGAGCAGAGCACAGTCGGCGTAGGCCGAGGGCGCCATGAAGTGTTCGAGTTGGGCGAGGCTTTTCCGATAAGCCGTCGTTGCTGCCTGAACTGCATCGGCATTGCGCTTCTCCGGATTGAGATTGCCAAAGAAAGCATTGCCTTGCGGCATGACGTAGAGATCGACGATACGACCTAGGAGTCTTGCACGCGCACGCCCGGCGGGATCAGCCGGCAGTAGTGGCTTCTGCGGATACGCGTCGTCGAGATAATCCAGAATCACCATCGACTCGGCGATTGTCTGGTTGCCGATATCGAGCGCCGGCATTTTTCCGAGCGGATTGATCTGCAGATACTCCGGTGACTTGATGCCGTTAGCCGGCATCTCTGCCTCAAGATCCAATCCCTTCATCCGAGCCGCGTAAACGACGCGGGCGACGTAGGGAGAAATGATCGATCCGTACAGTTTCATGTGGTCTCCGGTGATGTTTTCTGAGGTCGATGCAGGGCTAGAAGAACGAAAATCAACAGCGGCAGAGCGACCAGATTCAGGATTTTCCAACCCAGTATCTCGATCGCAGTGCCTGCCAGTAGTGAGGCTACGGCCTGCGAGCCGAATACGGCAAGATCGTTGAAACCTTGGGCACGAAAACGATCGGCAGGCTCGTAGGTGGTTGCGAGCATGGCTGTCGCCGAAACGAACATCAGATTCCAGCCGACCCCAAGCAACGTCAGGGCGACGAAGTAATGAATGAACTCTTGCCCGATGTACGCCGCGATTCCGATGCAGATGATGTTGACGAAGATTCCGATCACCATCATCCGGCGAACACCGAGAATCCCGATCAACCAAGGGCTCACCAGCGACGGCAGATACATACCAAGCAAATGCGCCGTAATGACGAACGTGGTTTGTGCGGTCGAGAAGCCGTCATGAACATGCATGCTGAGCGGCGTTGCCGTCATGATGAAGCTCATGACTGCATATGAGGCGAGGCCTGCCAGCAGGGCGAGTCGATAGTCCTGTTTCAACAGCAACTGTGTGATGGACGCGCCGCGATTGGATTCCACGCGGGTGGCAGCAGCGCCGAGAGGTAACTTCAGAAGAACGATCGTGGCGCAGAGGCAAAGACCGGAGAGAACCACGAACGAGCCAGTGAAC
>JALRHE010000064.1 GCA_023253235.1 Steroidobacteraceae bacterium | reverse complement strand
AACGTCCACGTGATCACGTTCGATCACATGAAGCGCATGAAGGATCAGGCGATCGTCTGCAACATCGGTCACTTCGACAACGAGATCGATTGCGCTTCGTTGAAGCAGTGCCAGTGGGAAAACATCAAGCCGCAGGTCGATCACGTGATCTTCCCGGACGGCAAGCGCATCACGCTGCTCGCCGAGGGTCGTCTCGTGAATCTCGGTTGCGGTACGGGTCATCCGAGCTACGTGATGTCCTCCTCATTCGCAAACCAGACGATCGCGCAGATCGAATTGTGGGCGAACCACGAGAAGTATCCGGTCGGCGTCTACGTGCTGCCGAAGCATCTCGACGAAAAGGTCGCGCGCCTGCAGCTGAAGAAGCTCGGTGCCGAACTGACGGAACTCACCGATCAGCAAGCTCGCTATATCGGCGTCGAGAAGCAGGGTCCGTACAAGCCGGAAACCTACCGCTACTGAGTTTGCGCTGACACGTCGGCAGTCATGGCGTTAGCATGGACGCCATGACTGCCGTACATCTGCTGCAACTGACCGACACCCACCTCGTCGGTGATCCGGCAGGTGGCATGCGTGATGTCGTCACACTCGACACTCTCCGCGCCTCAATCGATCTCGCGCGACGCCGCTGCGGCGGCTTCCATCAACTCGATGCGATCCTCGCCACCGGCGATCTCGTCCACGATGATCCGGATGGTTACCCGTGGATCGCTCGCGAACTCGGTGCACTCGGTCCGCCGGTATTGTGTTTGCCGGGCAATCATGACGACCCGGCCTTGATGAGCGAAGTGTTCGCCGAGGCGCCATTCCAGTATTGCGGTCATCGCGATTTTCGAAACTGGCGGATCGTGATGCTCGATTCAATGCTGCCGGGAAGCGCCGCTGGCCGCTTAAGCGAAACCGAGTTACAGCGCCTAGATGCGGCGCTCGAGGATTCACGGTATCGACACGCACTCGTCGTGCTACATCACCACCCGATTCCGTCGAACAGCGTGTGGCTCGATACCGTAGCTCTCGAAGAGCCGCATCGCTTCCTCGATATCCTCGCCAAACACCCACGCGTGCGAGGCGTGCTATGGGGCCATGTTCATCAAGCCTTCGATGGCGTGCACAGAGACATCCAAATGATGGCAACACCGTCGACCTGCGTGCAGTTCAAACCGCTCGTCGTCGACTTCGAACTCGATACACGGCCACCGGGATTCCGCCTACTGACCTTGCAGGATGACGGCCGCATCGACAGTCAAGTTGAATGGCTCGTGCCAGGAGTCCGTTGATGCGCAGCTTTGCTTTGTTTTTGGCGCTTTTTGTAGCGGGTTTTGCCGTCATGGCCCTTGTCGCTTGGCCGCTCTACGACGCTTTGACGCCCACGTTCGACGTCAAATTCCATCGCGTCGCGAATCGCCTCGGCATGCTGGCGTTGCTCATCGGCTTCATCTTGATGGCACGCCGCCTCGGCGTCGCCGACCGCGCGAGCCTCGGATGGGGTCTCGCCCGCCCTCAGTTCCTGCGCGAAGCCGGCCTAGGCTTGCTGCTCGGCGTCGCGACGATGCTGCCGATCGGCCTTGCGATGTTCGCGTTCGATTTACGCATCCTGAAAGCGGATCTCGCTATCGACAGCAGCTTACTCGTCGGTATCGCCTTTGGAGGTTTGCTGACCGGCATCACCGTGGCTTTGATCGAAGAAACGTTTATGCGTGGCGCCATGCATACCGCGATCGAACGCGAATCGGGTACGACCCTCGCGGTGCTGCTCACGGCAGTGCTCTATGCGGCGGTCCATTTCGTCGGACGTTATCGCATTCCCGTCGAAGAACTCGGCTGGGATAGCGGCTGGAGACACGTTGCGGGGACTCTGGCACAGCTGGCCGAGCCGCTAGCGATTCTCGATGCCTTTCTCGCACTCGCAGCCGTTGGTGTGCTGCTCGGCATGGTGCGCGCGCTCACGGGCAACATTGCCGCCTGCATCGGTCTGCATGCCGGCTGGGTGTGGGTTATCGCTTTCCTGCGCGAAACATCGCAACCGAATGAGGCGCATCCGGCCCGCTTCCTACTCTCGAACTTCGATGGCGTCGTTGGCTGGCTGGTGCTCGGTGCAACCGCAGTGATCGGTGCGTTGCTGCTGCCGTTCTATGCTCGACGACGCTCAGGCGTCGTTACCGACATCCCGTCGAATCAGCGGTGACAACAACGCCAGACGACGTAGCGGATCGAGCAGCTCGAGACAGACCTGCTTGTCGGCGAGACTGATGGGCAATATCTCGACCAAGCGCGAGCCAACCCAGTCTGCATCGTCGAATCGAGCTTCGATGCCTTCGTAGATATCGCCGAGCTCCGGCAAGACGCGTCGCAATAGATCTGCGAGGTGCCGATACTCCTCGGGCACGGTCAACGACGGGCTTGCGCTCGATGCCGGAGGGTCGATCCATTCGACCTCGCCGAGATTGAGTCCGTCTTCCTGACGCCAGGCGCGCAAGACACGGAATCGACGCTCGCCGCGGCAACTGATTCCGAGCAGTCCATCCGGCAGAAGATTGAAATCGACGATACGAGCCGTCGTGCCGATCTCACAGAAACCGGATCGCGCACCGGTCTCGCCGCCCTCCGTGATCAGCACGACACCGAAACAGCTGCCCTCGCGCATACAGCGCTTGACCATGTCGACATAACGCGGCTCAAAGATACGCAGCGGCAGCGGACCGCGCGGGAACAGCACCGTGCTGAGCGGGAACAGCGGTATTTCGCTGGTCTCGCCCATCGGAATCAGGACTCCCGACCCCAGCGCTGCATCAGTTGATGCTCCACGCCGAGCTGGTCGAGAATCCGCGCCACGATGAAATCGACCATGGCGGCAACATCGGTCGGTCGGTTGTAGAAGCCGGGATTCGCCGGCAGGATGGTCACGTCGAGCCGCGCCAACTTCAACATGTTCTCGAGATGGATCGGCGAAAACGGCGTCTCACGCGGCACGATGATGAGATTGCCGCGCTCTTTGATCACCACATCCGCGGCGCGTTCGAGCAAATTCTCGCTGGCGCCCGTCGCGATGGCCGATACGGTTGCCATACTGGCTGGGCATACGACCATTTGCCGCGGCGCACCGGAACCACTCGCCACCGGGGAAGTCCATTCCTCGTCACCGAAGACGCGCAGCTGACCGTCGCGCGCCTTGTAGAGTTGACTGAGATATCGGGTCTGCTCGGCCGTGCGACCGGGCAACTTGCAGTCGGTCTCTGAGCCCACCACGATTTGTGCGGCCTTGGTGAACATCAGATAGACCTGATAGTCCGCCTGTATCAGGCATTCGACCAGACGTAATCCGTACTGGGTGCCCGAGGCACCAGTCATGCCAACCGTGACGATACGTTCATCCCTGCGTGCCATGACCTATCTCCCCGAGCGCTGCGAGTAACTTGCCATGCAAGCCACCAAAACCACCGTTGGACATGATCAGTGCGTGGTCTCCCGGGCGCAAGCGTTGCGCCAGTTGCCGTGCCAACACATCTACATCGTCACAGTGGTGCCCACGACCGCCAAGCCCTGCGAGCACAGGGGATGGGTCCCATCCGAGTGCCGGCGGCGTGTGTAGCCAAACTTCATCGGCCGCAGCCAATGAGGGCGCGAGTGCATCGCGGTGCACGCCCATGCGCATCGTGTTCGAGCGAGGCTCGAGGATCGCGACGATACGCTCTGAACCGACGCGAGCGCGCAGACCTTCAACGGTCGTCGTGATCGCCGTGGGATGGTGCGCGAAATCATCGTACACGCGCACCCCGCCCACTTCACCACGCAACTCCATGCGTCGCTTGATACCGCGAAATTCTTTGAGCGCAGCGCAGGACACCTCCGGCGGCACACCGGCGTGACGCGCGGCAGCAATCGCGGCCAGTGCATTGTCGACGTTATGCCCGCCGATCAGCGACCAGTTCACCTCACCTACCAGGGCATCGCCACAGTAGACCTCGAAGGCCGAACCGTCGGCTGCCAAATGACGCGCTTTCCAAAACGCGCCGTTCGCGCCCGAGCGAGCGAACGACTCACGCGGCGTCCAGCAGCCCATCTCCAAGGTCTCGAGCAGATGCGGCTCGCTCGCGTGATGCACGATCAAGCCCGAACCGGGCACCGTGCGCACGAGATGATGGAACTGCTTCTGGATCGCTGCGACATCCGGATAGATATCGGCGTGGTCGTATTCGAGATTGTTGAGGATGAGCGTGCGTGGTCGGTAATGGACGAATTTCGCGCGCTTGTCGAAGAACGCCGTATCGTATTCATCCGCCTCGATCACGAAGAATGGGCGCTCACCCAAGCGAGCGCTCACACCGAAATCTTCGGGTACGCCACCGATCAAAAAGCCGGGCGAGAGCCCGGCGAATTCGAGGACCCAAGCGAGCATGCTGCTGGTTGTGGTCTTGCCATGCGTTCCAGCAACCGCCAAAACCCAACGCTCACGCAACACTTCGCGAGCAAGCCATTCGGGGCCCGATACGAAGGGGATATCGCGCTCGAGCAATGACTCGATCACGGGATGACCGCGACTCATCACGTTGCCCACCACGACGACATCCGGCTGTAAATCGAGTTGCTCGGGCTCAAACCCCTCGAACACCTCGATATCGAGCGCCGCAAGCTGCGTGCTCATGGGCGGATAGACGTTGCGATCAGAGCCGGTGACACGATGCCCAGCCGCTTTGGCGATGGCTGCAATGCCACCCATGAACGTGCCGCAAATGCCGAGGATGTGCAGATGCATCAGCCGGCTGCCGGTGCATCCGTGCCGAGCCCCAGGGCTACCAGCACGAAAAAGGTGAACAACTCACCCGCCATGAACAGCAATACGCACTGAAACATCGATCGCTCGGTGGCAGCGCGCAAGATTCTGGCGTTGACGTAGATCAAAAAAATGCTGAGCACGAACGCCACGAGAGCGAGCGGCGTCATCGACACCGGTTGACCCACCTCGGGTCGGATGGTCGAAACCAGCGGAATGCTCACAGGCGCGAAGAGACAAGCGACCCCCAGCAAGGCCGTTGCCGTTTGCACGAATCGCTCGGGCCTACCCGAAAGCTGCAGGATCAGTGCAACCCAGGCGAGCGTGATGAGCGTCGAGAGGATCGCCTGCGGCAAGATGGACTCGTCCGCCGGTATCAGCCACGTACCGAGCACGCCTTGCAACACCACGAGCGTGGCGAAACAAATACCGAGTAACTGCTTGGAGGTGGGCAGGTCTTGTGGACCTGCACGCGACAGCAAGATGTCAATGAAGATTTTGATGATGCCGGTCATTTTCCGAAATTCGTTCCCCTGAGCGCTGAATTCTTGCATAGTCCATCGATGCCGTCGTCCACCGCCTTGATTGCCTCACGCCCTGCACTCGAGGATCTGCTAGCCGAACTACAAGGCGAGAGTGCCATAGGCATCGACACGGAATTCCTGCGGGAGCGCACCTATCGGGCAGAGCTGTGTCTCGTGCAGATGACGACACGCCGAGAACCGGTCTGCATCGATCCGCTCGCACTGGGCGATCTCGACCCGTTGCGCGCGATCTTCAATCACGGTGGGCCGCTGAAGGTGTTGCACTCCGGCCGTCAGGACCTCGAAGTGTTGATGCCGCTCGTGGGTCAAATCGCGCCATTGTTCGATACGCAAATCGCCGCTTCGCTGGCGGGTTTCCCGGCACAAGTCGGTTACGCGGAACTGGTACGGCGGCTGCTCGGCACGGAATTGCCCAAAGGCCAAACCAGGACCGATTGGTCGCGTCGCCCACTCTCACCGGAGCAGGTGGAGTACGCGAGAGATGACGTCCGCTACCTATTGCCCTTGCGCGAAGCGCTGCTGCTCGACATCGATCGCCTAGGCCGTCGCGCTTGGCTCGAGGAGGATCAGCTCTCGTTGCAGGATCCTGCCATGCTGCAAGTGGATCCCGAGCGCGCCTGGCAGCGCTTCAAAGGTGTCTCGGCTTGGGATGAAGGTCGGCAAGCCTTGTTGCGCAGCCTCGCCGCATGGCGAGAGCGTCGCGCGATCGCGCGTAATCGTCCACGCGGCTGGATCCTCGACGATGGCGTACTGCGCGAAATCGTGCAAAGCGTGCCGCGCTCCCTAGATGAACTCGCACGCATCCCGGAGATGCCCGAAGGCGTCGTGAAGCATTCGGGCGAAGAACTGCTTGCGATGATTCAAGCTGCAGGAATCGATCATCCGCCACCGCCGCTGCCGAAACGCGAACGACCAGACCCTGCTTTCGTTGCGACGGTGAAGGCGCTCTCCAGCGTCACTCAAGCGATCGCCAAAGAACTCGACATCGCAAGCGAAGTATTGGCGACGCGTAAAGATCTGGAGGATATCGCCGCGGGCCGAGATGCGGCGAGTGTACTCGGTGGTTGGCGAGCGGAAGTGTTGGCCGATCGCCTGCGCGCGGCGATCTAAACGGCTTATCGACCGAGCGCTGCTTCGACGCGAGCAGTGACCGTCGCGAGCGGCGCATCCGCATCAACGCGACGCAACTGACCCTTGCCCTCGTAGAACCCGACAAGCGGCGCTGTCTGCGCCTCATAAACCTCGATACGCTTGGCGACAGTGTCTTCTTTGTCGTCAGGGCGCTGCACGAGCTTCGGGGTCTCGCAACGACCACCGCAGGGCGGCGGTGACGGTGGCGGCGCCGTGTGCACGTTGAACACGAGGCCACAGGTCTCGCAGGTGCGACGACCCGAAATACGCTTCACGAGAAGACCGGAATCGACCTCGAACAGCA
>JALRHE010000062.1 GCA_023253235.1 Steroidobacteraceae bacterium | reverse complement strand
CGAACGGAGTCGACTTGCGCGAACCGCGGAAGCCGCAACCACCGGATGTCGCCCACGAGAGCGTATTCCCCTGGCGATCGGTGATCGTGATGATCGTGTTGTTGAAGGATGCATGTACGTGCGCGATTCCATCGAGCACGTTCTTGCGAACCTTCTTCGGCTTTTTTCCGGCGGATTGCTTCTGTTCTGCCATGTGCTACTGCCTGCTGAAAATCGGTTATTTGCCCGGAGGCGCGTTGAGCTTGACGGCGGCCTTGCGCGGACCCTTGCGCGTGCGCGCATTGGTACGTGTGCGCTGGCCGCGCAGCGGAAGACCTTTGCGATGACGCAGGCCGCGATAGGTACCGAGATCCATCAATCGCTTGATGTTCATCGAAACCTCACGACGCAAGTCGCCCTCGACCAAGCCTTTTGCGATCTGCGAACGCAGGGCGTTGACCTCGGCTTCCGTCAGATCCTTGACCTTGGTGGTCGGATCGACGCCTGCCTCGGCGCAAACCTTGCGTGCACGGGTTCTACCCACACCGTAGATGTGAGTCAAACCGATGACAACGTGCTTGTTCATCGGGATATTGATGCCGGCGATACGTGCCATGTTTTCTGCCCCGAAGCCGCGGAAAAGCGCGGCATTCTACTTAAAAGCCTCTGACTCTCAACCCTGCCGCTGCTTGTGCCGCGGATCTTTGCAAATCACGTAAACGACACCACGGCGCCGCACGATCTTGCAGTCCTTGCAAATCTTTTTGACTGATGGACGAACTTTCATTTCAAGTACCCTTTGATCACTGCGGCGCGCCGCCGCGTCCATAGCCCATCAGATTGGCCTGCTTCAACAGACCGGGATACTGATGGGACATCAAATGCGCCTGCAGTTGCGCCATGAAATCCATGGCAACGACCACGACGATCAACAATGAGGTGCCACCGAACACGAACGGTACGCCGCCTTCGGCGAACAACACTTCGGGAACGATGCACACTGCGGTCAGGTAAAGCGCGCCCCACAAGGTCAGGCGGGTGAGCACTTTGTCGATGTACTCGCCGGTCTGCTGACCCGGACGGATGCCCGGGATGAAGGCACCGGACTTCTTCAGGTTCTCGGAGGTCTCGCGCGCATTGAACACGAGCGCCGTATAGAAGAAGCAGAAGAAGATCATCAACACGGCATACAGAACGAGGTGTAACGGCTGGCCGTAGGCGAGCGAAGCTGCCATCGTCTGCAGCGCATCGGCCGCGGCGCCTTCGCCGGTACCAAAGAAGCTCGCGATGGTCGCCGGGAAGAGCAACAAGCTCGAAGCGAAGATCGGCGGAATGACGCCTGCCATGTTGAGCTTGAACGGCAGGTGGCTCGTCTGACCCGCCATCACGCGACGACCGACCTGGCGCTTGGCGTAGTGCACGGCGATACGACGCTGAGCGCGCTCGCAGTACACACAGAATGCGGTCACACCGAGCACTACGACGATCAAGACAAGTGCAAACAAACCCGACATTTCACCGGTATTGACCGATTCGACCGTCCGACCGAGCGCACTCGGGATGCCCGAGACGATGCTCGCCAGAATGATCATGGAGATGCCGTTGCCGATGCCGCGCTCGGTGACCTGCTCGCCGAGCCACATCAGGAACATCGTCCCGGTGGTCATGGTGATGGTCGCGATGAAGAGGAACGACCAGCCGGCATTGTTGAC
>JALRHE010000420.1 GCA_023253235.1 Steroidobacteraceae bacterium | reverse complement strand
CGAACGATCAGTTGAGTTGGCCAGTCACACCCGCAGCCGTTTTTTTGCTCGATGTCGTTGCCGAACACGATGCGGCACGCGGCATCGTTCCAGACCCGGTGGCGGCCGAATCCGTACTGACGCGGGAACTCGTACGGTTGTTAGGTGTGCTCGAGCGCATCGAGTTGCAGGAGCGCGCGGGTCAGTCTTAACGCCTCGACACGACTCGCGGTAATCGAACCGGCAGCAGTGTCTGTACCCAGCGTTTTGCGAAACGCCGCAGCGAGACACTCTCGTGAAATGCTTCGAGCCGATGACCATCTAGCGTGGTCTCGATGATCGATCGCGCATAGAAAGGGGCGCTTTCCAAAGTTTCGATCACGGCAGGCTCTACGCCGGGGTCGCATCGGGTCTGTCGTTCAACGCCCCAGCCGGTGCGTGCCATGGGTCGTAACCTTGGCGACGATCCGGTGCGCACGCTGCCATCCACATCGAATTCGAGCGACAACGATCGGTTGTGACCTCCCGCTGCGCCGATCGTGTCGTACAGCACGTGCGTTCGTGTGGTGCCGTGACTTCGTGACCAGTTCCAAGATTCGAAATCGGCTTCGAGCGGTGCTAGGCCTTGGTTTGCATCGAGATAGGCCGAGCCTTCCCAGTTCAAGGCGGGTGTGTCGAATGTCACGCTCACGCGGGCGAGCGGCGCGATCGGCCACCAGAGGTGACGGGCGGCATCATCGAGCGGATAGGGCGTGGCGTGTCTGACCGTCGGCGTGACTCGGATCTGCCCGCGCAGTGTTTGTGGCCACGGTGACGTTTTCTCATCCACGTCGATCTGCAGTCCCTCGCCATCCCAGCGCACTCGACTCGGGCCGATCGTCAACTCATGCTCACGACGGGTCACGGCTGCGGCGTCGCGCTCGGTCATGGCCCAACGTCGTCCTTGCCCACGATAGAGCACCACATTGAGCGCCGAGTGCTGCACGGGGTCGACCAAGCCGCGACGCCTGGCACGCGCGTACCAGGGCGAGAAGACGCAGCCGAGCATCGCGATGACGGTGAGGCCGTATCGGCCGCAGTCGCTCAACGCGTCGAGATACCACCAGGCATAGCCATTGGGTGCGAGCGACGCCGCAAAGTCCGGGCCGGTTTGACTCACCACCGGGTGGTGTCTATATTGCATGACACCCTAGTGTGACAATCTGAACTGACATTCGCCAGCGATCAGGTTTCCCACGCAGTTCGCCGAGCAGGTGCAGGCATGAAAAATGCGTCCGGATCCAGAATCGAGCAAGCCCTCGAAGTGGCGGTCGAGTCGTGTGAGTCGCTAGGTTGCCCGCCGCGTCTGGCCGCGGCCATTCGCTACGCTGTTTTTCCGGGCGGGGCGCGGATCCGTCCGCGTCTTTGTCTCGCGATCGCCGCGGGCTGTGGCGAGCCGCAGTCGCCGCTGGCCGAGGCGACAGCCGCCTCCATCGAATTGCTGCATTGCGCGTCCTTGGTTCACGATGATCTGCCTTGTTTCGACGACGCCGAGTTTCGTCGCAATCGACCGTCGGTGCACCGCGCGTTTGATGAGCGCATTGCGCTGCTCGTCGGTGATGCGCTGATCGTGCTCGCCTTTCAGAACGTGGCGCGTGCGTATGCCCAGCATCCAGCGAGATTACCCGGTGTGGTGCTAGCGCTCGCCCGTGCGGCGGGGGCCCCAGGCGGCATCGTCGCGGGGCAGGCTTGGGAATGCGAAGAGACGACGCCGCTCGAGGAGTATCGCCGTCTCAAGACCGGCGCGCTGTTCGTAGCGGCGACCGTGGGTGGTGCGCTCTCTGCAGGCGTAGATCCCACTCCGTGGCGCGAACTCGGTGACCGACTCGGTGAGGCCTATCAGGTCGCTGACGATATCCGCGACGTACTCGGTACCGATGTCGAGCTGGGTAAGCCTGCGCATCGTGATGCCGATCTGTCACGTCCGAGCTGTGTCAATGAATTAGGGGTTGCCGGCGCGGTCACGCATTTCGAAGGGTTGATTCGCATGGCTAACGAATCCATTCCGGATTGTCCGGGCGCAGAGTTTTTGCGCGATCTACTCGATCTCGAGGCGCAGCGCTTGTTGCCCGCGGCGCTGTTGGAGCGCGTGGCCGCTTGATCGGCGGCTCTACGGGCATTTCGACAGGTTCGAGGGGAGTGCAACTACCGGGTTGGCTGCGGGATCGCTGGCGTCGCTGGCGAAACGCGAAACTGCTCGATCCGCTTGTTCAAAGAAAGCTCTCTGGGTTCTGGATAACCCGCCGGCGCGCGCAGCGCGAGGCGTCCGAGGCTTTCGATCTCGTTGCCGGTTTCGTGTACTCGCAGGTTCTGCTCGCCTGTCATCGTCTCGGTGTGCTCACGCAGTTGCGAGATGGACCACTGACGCATAAGCAGTTGTTGTCGGCACTCGATTTGTCGCCAGCAGCTGGTCTGACGTTGCTACGTGCGGCCGAGGCATTGGATCTGCTCGAGTGCGACGAGTCGGATACCAACGAGCCGATCTGGTGGTTGGGTTCGAAGGGCGCGGCGTTGCTCGGCAATGCTGGCGCACTCGCGATGATCGAACACCATGCCGTGCTTTATCGCGACCTCGTCGATCCGGTGGCGTTGTTACGTTCGCCGCGCGGGAGCACCGAGCTCGCGCGGTACTGGCCTTACGCCACGGCCGACACGCCATCCACTGCGGGATCCGAGCAGGTTCGCGCCTACACGGCGCTGATGGCGGCCTCCCAAGGGCTCGTCGCCGACGAGATCCTCGATTCTTACGACTTCACTCGGCATCGCCGCATCCTCGATATCGGCGGTGGTGACGGGACTTTCCTGCGGCATGTGCGGCAGCGCGCACCGCAGGCGCAACTCGTCCTGTTCGACTTGCCGGCAGTCGCAGCCGAGGCTCGACGACGATTCGGTGGGGCGAGCGGCGTCGAATGCATCGGCGGTGATTTCGCACACGATGCTCTGCCGGCGGGAGCGGATCTCATCACGTTGGTGCGGATCCTGCACGATCACGATGACGAGCTCGCTAGATCGTTGTTGCATCGCGCGGCAACGGCGCTCGCGCCAGGCGGGTGTTTGGTCGTGGCGGAACCGCTCGCGGGTACGCCGGGTGCCGTGCGCATGGGGAACGCTTATTTCGGGCTCTATCTCTGGGCGATGGGTAGTGGCCGAGCTCGTACGGCAGCAGAAATTTCTGCTTGGATGCGCGAGGTGGGTCTGGTCGATATCGAGGAGCGGCCCACCCGAATTCCCTTGCAGACCCGATTGATCGTCGCTCGTCGGCCCGCGTGAAGCGACGCCGGGGTTCGCCATCGTCGCTGTCGACCCTTCATTAGTGTCTTTAATAGTTGACACTTTAAAGCGTAAGCGTAGACTGACACTTGGATCGTCAGGCCTAAGGAGCCTGCATGGCACAGGGATGGAACACACTCGCCGTGGTAATCGAGGGACCGGAGCGCTTAGCGCTCAACCGGCTCTCTCTACCAGCGCCTGCGCCCGACGAGATCCTCGTCGACATCGAATGGAGCGGCATCAGTACCGGTACCGAGCGATTGCTTTGGTCAGGACGAATGCCGCCATTTCCGGGGATGGGTTATCCACTCGTTCCGGGCTACGAATCCGTTGGCCGCATTCGTGAATTGGGCTCCGCCGTGACCGGGTTTGCGATGGGTCAGCGCGTCTTCGTGCCCGGTGCCCGCTGTTTCGGTGAGGTGCGCGGCTTGTTCGGTGGTGCGGCATCGCAGCTGGTCGTTCCGGCGGCGCGTGTCACCGCAGTCGACGATGCCTTGGGTGAACGTGCTGTCCTGCTCGCATTGGCCGCGACGGCCTATCACGCGCTCGCCAATCCTGCGGCAACTCCTGCCGATCTCATCGTCGGTCACGGTGTGCTCGGTCGCTTGCTCGCGCGCATCACGATTGCGCTCGGTGCTCCTGCGCCGATGGTGTGGGAGCGTGACGAGCGTCGCCGTGCTGGCGCGACGGGTTACACGGTCATCGATCCTGCGACGGACAATCATCGTCGATATCGCTCGGTTTACGACGTCAGTGGCGATTCGCGGATTCTCGATTCTCTGCTCGGTGTTCTCGCGCCCGGTGGTGAAGTGGTTCTCGCGGGCTTCTACACCGAGCCCATGCAGTTCGACTTCACGGCTGCGTTCATGCGCGAAGCGCGCATCCGCGTCGCTGCGGAGTGGAAAGAGCCTGATCTCAAGGCGGTCATCGCGCTGATCGAGCGCGGCGCCTTGTCGCTCGATGGACTCATCACGCATCGGCGCGACGCGCAGTCAGCCGATGCCGCTTATCGTCAGGCTTTCGGTGATCCCGATTGTCTCAAAATGGTTCTCGATTGGAGGCACGCAGCATGACCCCGCCCGGTGACACGGTCTCCATTCCTGTTGAAAAGCTCAAGCGCAGTCTGCGGGCTGAGGCTGCGATGGCGCCGCCGTCAGTGACACCGACGCCGGTGACCAAAGAAACGCAGATCATCGCGATCTACGGCAAGGGCGGTATCGGCAAGAGTTTTACGCTCGCCAACCTCAGTTACATGATGGCGCAGCAGGGCAAGAAGATCTTGCTGATCGGTTGCGACCCGAAGAGCGATACGACCTCCTTGCTGTTCGGTGGCCGCGCGTGTCCCACCATCATCGAAACCTCGTCAAAGAAAAAACTGGCGGGTGAACCGCTCGAGATCGGTGATGTTTGCTTCAAGCGTGATGGTGTGTATGCGATGGAGCTCGGTGGCCCCGAGGTCGGTCGCGGCTGCGGTGGTCGCGGCATCATTCACGGTTTCGAAACCCTCGAGAAGCTCGGCTTCCACGACTGGGGTTTCGACTACGTATTACTCGATTTCCTGGGCGATGTGGTCTGTGGTGGCTTCGGTCTGCCGATCGCCAGAGACATGTGCCAGAAGGTCATCGTGGTCGGCAGTAACGATCTGCAATCGCTCTATGTGGCGAACAACGTGTGCTCGGCCGTCGAATACTTCCGCAAGCTGGGCGGCAACGTCGGCGTTGCGGGGTTGGTGATCAACAAAGACGATCACACAGGCGAGGCGCAGGCTTTTGCGGCCGCCGCGGGCATTCCGGTGCTCGCAGCCATCCCGGCGCACGAGGATATCCGACGCAAGAGCGCCAACTACGAAATCATTGGTACGCCTGAGTCGGAGTGGGGCGCCTTGTTTGCCGAACTCGCCGGCAATGTGGCGACTGCACCGCCGGTGCGACCGAAGCCCCTCACGCAGGACGAACTGCTCGGTCTGTTCAAGGGCGAAGCGGTCGGTCGAGGCGTCACGCTGCAACCGGCCACCTTCGAAGACATGTGCGGTCGTTCGCAAATCCAGAAACCCTCCCTCGAAGTCATCTACGACGCGGTCTGACATGAGCGCACTCGACACCCACATCGACGTTAGCCCGGAGGTCCTCCCGCAGGACACCGCCGGCGGCGCGTCGTGTCATGGTGGCGAGACTCGAATGCGCGCCGCGGCTGTCGCCGCCGGCAAGGCGGATGTGCTCGAGAAGTACGCGCGCGATTACCCGGCGGGTCCACACGATCAGCCTCAGAGTATGTGCCCGGCGTTCGGCAGCCTGCGCGTCGGCCTGCGGATGCGTCGCACAGCGACGATCCTGTCGGGTTCAGCTTGCTGCGTTTACGGTCTGACTTTCACGTCCCATTTCTACGGGGCGAGACGCACCGTCGGCTACGTGCCGTTCAACTCCGAGACGTTGGTCACGGGTAAGTTGTTCGAAGACATCCGCGATGCCGTCCACAATCTTGCTGACCCTGCGCAATACGACGCGATTGTCGTCACCAATCTGTGCGTGCCGACGGCTTCTGGCGTACCGCTGCAGTTGTTGCCCAAGGAGATCAACGGCGTTCGCATCATCGGTATCGATGTGCCGGGCTTCGGTATTCCGACCCATGCGGAAGCCAAGGACGTTCTC
>JALRHE010000278.1 GCA_023253235.1 Steroidobacteraceae bacterium | reverse complement strand
CCAGAAACCGATCAGCAGATAAGACACGACGCCCACAGCTTCCCAGCCGAAGAAGAGCTGCATAAAGTTGTTGGCCATCACGAGCATGAGCATCGCGAAGGTGAAGAGCGAAATGTACGAGAAGAACCGCTGATAACCCGGATCCTCGTGCATGTAGCCGATTGTGTAGACGTGCACGCAGAACGACACGAAAGTCACGACGCACATCATCAGAACAGACAGGTGATCGACCAGAAAGCCGACCTCCATACGGATGCCGTCGCTCACGAGCCAGGTGTAGACCGAGTCGTTGTAAACGCCGACCTCACCGCTGATCAGTTGCCAAGCGACCTGCGCACTCAACAAAAATGACAAGCCCACCGCAGCGATGGTGACCACGTGCGCCGCCGTGCGACCGATGAGTTTGCCGAAGAGCCCGGCGATGATGGCCGCCGCGAGCGGCAGCAAGGGAATGGCAAGCAGTACGTTCGGATCCATGTGACTCAGCCCTTCAGGGTGTCGAGATCTTCGACGTTGATGCTGCGACGCTCACGGAACAGCACGACGAGGATGGCAAGACCGATCGCCGACTCGGCGGCGGCCACCGTCAGCACGAAGAAGACGAAAATCTGTCCATCGAGATCGCCGAGATAACGCGAGAACGACACGAAACTGAAGTTGACGGCGAGCAACATGAGCTCGATGCACATCAACAGCAGAATCACGTTCTTCCGATTGAGGAAGATACCGGCGATCGATAGCGAGAAGAGGATCGCGGATAAGGTCAGCATGTGCTGGAGCGTGATCATTTCTCGCCCTCCGACGCCGACGTCTCACTCTTCGGGCCGACACCCTTTACCAAACGCACACGATCCTCACGGCGCACCGCAACCTGCTTGGCGACATCCTGCGGCTTCAAGCCGGGGCGCTTGCGCATCGTCAAGGCGATCGCCGCGATGATGGCAACGAGCAGCACCATAGCGGCCAACTCGAACGGGTATACGTATTGGGTGTAGAGCACTTCGCCGAGCGCCCGCGTATTGCTGTGATCAGCCGGCAGCGGCGCCATGCCCTGGGTCGCGTCGATACCGAACCCACGGAACCAGAACACGGCCACCATCTGAGCGATGACGGCGAAGGCGATGAACCACCCAAGCCCTGCATAACGCGTGAAACCGCGCTTGATCTCCTCAACGTTGATGTCGAGCATCATCACGACGAAGAGGAACAGGACCATCACCGCGCCGACGTAAACCAGCACCAGCACGATCGCGAGGAACTCCGCTTCGATCAGCAACCAAAGCGCGGCACTCGTGAAAAAGGCCAGCACCAGCGACAACGCCGAATAGACGGGGTTACGCGCGACGATCACCCCGAGCGCTGCCGCGATCAGGATGGCCGAGAATCCGTAGAAAAGCAGTTGAACCAACACCCTGTCGTCTCCCGGTTAGCGATAGCGCGCGTCTGCGGCCTTATCCGCATCGATCAGCGCGGCATAGCGCTCACCCACGGCGAGCAGCTTGTCTTTGGTCATGATGTTCTCGCCACGATTTTCCATGTGGTACTCGTGGATACGCGTCTCGACGATGGCATCGACCGGGCAGGCCTCCTCGCAGAAGCCGCAATAGATGCACTTGAAGAGATCGATGTCATAACGAGTCGTACGACGGGTGCCGTCTGCCGCCACGTCCGACTCGATCGTGATAGCGAGCGCAGGGCAAACCGCCTCGCACAACTTGCAAGCAATGCATCGCTCTTCACCATTCGAGTAGCGACGCAGCGCATGCAGACCGCGGAAGC
>JALRHE010000067.1 GCA_023253235.1 Steroidobacteraceae bacterium | reverse complement strand
TTTCGACCAAGCGGAACTCTCCGGCCCCGTCGAAATTCTCGAGCGCGAGACCCATCGGATCCATGATGCGATGACAGCCGGCACAGGACGGCACGGTCGCGTGCGCTATCAATCTTTGACGTACCGTCTTGTGGATTGGATCTGCCGTGTTCTGCACGACCGTAAACTGCACATCAGGTGGCGGCGCCGGCACACTCTGACACATGAGCACTTCGCGTAACGCTTTACCTCGATCGGTCGGCGATGTTCGACCAGGAGGTGAGTGCAAGGCCGTAAAACTCGCGTGACTCAAGATACCGGCGCGCGGGTCCTCTGCAGAGAACTCGAACGGCTCCCACGCTTCCACTCCACCATTTGGACCTTCGTACGCTAGCGGCACCTGATAGATCGCTGCCAGGGAGGGGGTGAGGAACGTTTTCTTTGTCGTGAAGACGTCTCGGTAGTCTCCCTGTTGATCTAGCAACAGGTACACCAAGGTTCGTAGCGTCTGTTCCTGCGCATCGGCCATCTCGCGTCGACTGAACTTCGGAAACAGAGCGGGATCCTTGCTCAACGTTTCGAACGTGTCGAAACGCAGCATGTCGTAGAAGAAGGCGCGCACGCCCTCTTCAAGACGCGGCGACGCCATCATGCGATCGACTTGTCGCTGGAAGCCTCGATCACTATCGAGTTCACCTTCGCGCGCCGCACGCATCAACTCCGCGTCCGGCCCGGTATTCCACAAAAAGAAACTCAATCGAGACGCCCGAGAGTAGGCATCGAGTCGATACCCATCGGAACGATCGGGATCCGCCTCGATCACGGGGATCCGAAACAGGAACTGCGGCGACGTCAGCATCGCCGAGAGACTCATCGCAAGTCCCGCGTGGAAATCACCCAAGGCTTTGGTGGCAGCGGCGGCGGCCGCCACGAAGCTGCGCAACTCCACTTCCGTCAAAGGCCGGCGGAACAGGCGCTCGCCGACAGGCGCTAGGAACTCACTCGCGCAGCGATCATCAGGGGCATCCGACTTGGCCGGTGCGCAGGACAAGAAGACTCGGCGATTCTCTTCACGCAGCAAGACTTGCTCTGAAATGGCTTCCGCCATGGCGTCGAACTGCTCCATGCCCGCTGGCGAGACACTCACGCTAGAGGCACCAACGACCAGCAATCCCCCCTCTCGCATGACGGGCTCAAGACGACCACCCAGATCGATGTGCGCACCAAACACGTCTGTGATGGCCGACCGATATTGCTCCGGCGTCAAGCGCGGCGCTTTCACCTCAGGCGGTTGGAAAACCTTGGCAGAGCGCGGGGTCGAATCTGGCCAAAGAAAAAAAGCGCCGACAGCCATGACGACCAGTGCGGAACCCGCGATGATCCTACGCCGAGACAATGGAGTCATGACTTCGGTCTCTCTCGCATGGCTGTTCTAACCTGCGATCCCGGCACAGTCACGAATGCCGGTATGGCGGTGAAACGATACGCAGTAGAAATCGCCAAATTCTGACCCGTCACCGGATCGGGCTCGGCATCCGCCGCCTTCTTCATCGCGTGCCACAACCCCGGGCGATCACCGACGATGCCGTTGTGCGAGAAGGCGAAATACAGTTCGCGCCAAGGTTGGAACCCCCCGATCAAGCCATCCCATTGACCCCGCGCGTCCTGCTTCAGGCGCAGCTGAAACTGACTGAGGTTCAGCACCGGCGCGCTGAGTCCGTTCCAAAGAACACTGAAACGCGGTTGACGCGCTATCGTGAGTTCACCGTCGCGCAAGAAACCTCGATATTCATTGATCGATCGAGGATCCGGATCGGCTCGGTAAGTCGCATGCCAACGCGGCGAGCCATCCATGTTCGAGCGCAAGTGATCGAGTGATCGCTGAATTCGAACGATGACCTCACCCGCTTTTCCGTCGGGCGCGTCGGTGATGGTCATCAACCACGCAGGCTGCGAATCTCGTAACTGCACCCAAACCCATTCACCGTAGGCAGAGGGGCTCGTCCACGTGCCTCGGAAGTTCTGGTTACACCCCAGCGCGCGAAAAAGTTGATTGTCGATGCCCGGCTTGCCCGTGACCATATCGACAAAATCATCGGCCGACTGCTTGCCGTCGAGATCGAAACCGACCGTTTGCTTGGCTACGACGAATTTCAGTTGTGGGTCGGGCACAGCCTCGGGGTGCGTCATCGGGTTGACCGGCTCTCCATTGATGAGGGCACGACGCTCGAGGATTTCATTAACTTTGCGCTCCCCCTCGCCACCCTGATCCCAGCCGGCCATGAGCCGACGGACCTCGGCGCTTGAATGCCCCATCGTCCGCAGCGCAACTGCGATCTGACCGCGCTCATCTTCAGGGTTGACACCCCCCGGACAGTCGCCCGGGTTGTTGGTGAACTGCTGCGCTAAG
>JALRHE010000055.1 GCA_023253235.1 Steroidobacteraceae bacterium | reverse complement strand
GGATTCGACGGCGAGGCCGCGCTTCAGGCCCTCGGAGGCGCCCATGGCGATGGTGCGCACGACCCCGTCACCGAGCTGCTGCTGCACCTCGAGCGTGAGATCAACGTCCTTGAGCTTCAGTGCCTCATAGACCTTCGGGATCGATTCACGCGGAAATTCCACGTCGATGACCGCGCCGATGATCTGAGTAATCTTGCCGGTTGCCATGTCGGTACCCTGTGCCTTGTATTCGTGTTCGAGTCGCGTAATCAGACTGCGGCAGCGCCGCCGACGATTTCCGCCAATTCTTTGGTGATCGCTGCCTGACGCGCCTTGTTGTAGACGAGTTGCAGATCGCCGATCAGTTTGCCTGCGTTATCCGAGGCCGCCTTCATGGCGACCATGCGCGCTGCCATTTCACAGGCAACGCTTTCGACGGCGCCGCGATAAACCTGTGATTCGACGTAGCGCATCAAGACGCCGTCGAGCAGTTCAGCGGCGCTCGGTTCGTAGATGTAGTCCCAATGATCCTGCAGATCACCAACATCGACCGTCTCGGCGGGCAGCAACTGCGTCACCGTCGGCTTTTGAGTCATGGTGTTGACGAACTCGGCGTTGACGATGAACAGTCGATCGATGGTGCCATCCTTGTAGGCATCCAGCATGACCTTCACCGAACCGAGCAGATCACGCACGTGCGGCTTGTCGCCAAGACCCGTGACGCTCGCGAGCACCGGCATACCGAGGCGACGGAAAAACGCGACGCCTTTGCTGCCGAGCAGGCAAAGATTGACCTTGGCGCCCTTGCCCTGCCACTCACGCATCATCATCAAGGTGGTCTTGAAGACGTTGGTGTTGAGTGCACCGCAAAGACCACGATCACTCGACACCACGATGATGCCGATCGACTTCGCTTCACGCTCGATCAGGTACGGGTGCTTGTAATCCGGGTTTGCCTTCTTCAAGTGACCGATGACGTTGCGGATCTTCTCGGCATAGGGACGCGAGAGGCGCATGCGATCCTGGGCGCGGCGCATCTTGCTCGCAGCGACCATTTCCATCGCCTTGGTGATCTTCTGAGTGCTTTTCACACTCGAGATCTTGTTGCGTATTTCCTTTGTGCCGGGCATGCGTTGTCAGCCGATCAGTAGGAGCCAGTGGCCACGAAGTCGTCGCAGATTTTCTTCAGCGTGCCTTCGTGCTTCTTGAGAACGGGCTCGGCGTTAATCGCATCGAGCGACGCCTTGTGCTGAGAGTTCGCGAACGACTGCAGCGCCGCTTCGAAGGCGACGACCTTGCTACGGTCGACCTTGTCCATGTAGCCGTTGTTGACCGCGTAAATGGACAGAGCCATTTCGGCAACCGACATCGGCGCGTACTGCTTCTGCTTCATGACCTCGGTCACGCGCACGCCGCGCTCGAGCTGCTTGCGAGTGGCGTCGTCGAGATCCGATGCGAACTGTGCGAAGGCCGCGAGTTCACGGTACTGCGCGAGGGCGAGACGGATACCGCCGCCCAACCGCTTGATGATGTCCGTCTGGGCAGCACCACCGACGCGCGACACCGAGATACCGGCGTTCATCGCAGGACGGATGCCCGAGTTGAAGAGGTCGGTTTCGAGGAAGATCTGACCGTCGGTGATCGAGATCACGTTGGTCGGAACGAACGCCGTCACGTCACCCGCTTGGGTTTCGATGATCGGCAAGCCCGTCAACGAGCCGGTCTTGCCCTTCACGGCGCCCTTGGTGACCATCTCGACGTACTCTTCGTTGACGCGCGCACTGCGCTCGAGCAAACGGGAGTGGAGATAGAACACGTCGCCAGGGAACGCTTCGCGACCCGGCGGACGGCGCAACAGCAGTGAAATCTGACGATAGGCAACGGCCTGCTTCGACAGATCGTCGTAGATGATGAGCGCGTCTTGGCCGTGATCCATGAAGTATTCACCCATGGTCACACCGGCGTAAGCCGACAGGTACTGCATCGCAGCCGGCGTCGAAGCAGAAGCAGCCACGATGATCGTGTGATCCATCGCGCCATGCTCTTCAAGCTTGCGCACTACGTTGGCGATGGTCGACTGCTTCTGACCGATCGCGACGTAGATGCACTTAATGCCCGAGGACTTCTGGTTGATGATCGTGTCGACAG
>JALRHE010000049.1 GCA_023253235.1 Steroidobacteraceae bacterium | reverse complement strand
GTTCATCCAGAGCGACATCGTTCCAGGTATCCACGCGACCTATCACCACGAGGTGAAACCCGCCTTCGAACGACGCGCAGGACATCCGCCGCGGGATCGCCACGAGATTCGCGAGTTGATGACGCAGCACCCTCTCTTTCGCAACTATGCCTCGTTGCAGCGAGTGAGCCAGGAGTTGTTGTGGGATGTAGTGCTCGATTCGATCGAGCGAACGTTGCCCGAACTCGTCGAGCGAGCCCGCTCGCGAGGCAAGACACCGCGCGGTTCGTTGACATTGAATCCGAAATTGTCGCTGCCGAAGTATGCAGTCGGTGTGGATATCCACTGTATGCCTGGCGGTTACGGTGGCGAGGGTGGCCCGGATGACGTGACCGCCGGCGCGCTATACGACCGCGGCGTCTATCTTTACGCACTCGGCATGATGGGACCGATGAACGATGACATCGGAGGTTCTGCTGCGAAATTCGTTCGCGATCGTTTTCCGGACTTCAAGCCTCGGCGAATACTCGATCTCGGCTGCACCGTGGGGCACAGCACCCTACCCTTCGTCGATGCATTCCCACAAGCGGAGGTCCATGCGATCGACATCGGCCCGTCGTTGCTGCGCTACGCGCATGCGCGAGCCGAATCTCTAGGCAAGCGTGTGCACTTTTCACAGCAGGATGCGACGGCGACGAACTTTCCAGACGGACACTTTGATCTGATCACCTCATCGATTCTCTTTCACGAAACCTCCGCCAAGGCCTTGCCCGCCATCCTGCGCGAAACTTGGCGACTACTCGCTCCCGGCGGAATCGCGGTGCACGGCGATTTACCACCTTTCTGGGCAATGGATGAATTCAACCAATTCATGCTCGACTGCGAGACTTGGTACAACAACGAACCCTATTGGGGCGCAATGCGCGAAGTTGACCAAGTTGCCCTCAGTATCAAAGCGGGCTTCGCGCCAGAAAATGTCGAATTCTGCATGGCGCCCTCGGCGTATCGAGCCGCAGCCGGACACGATCGCAGCTTCGAGGCTGGCGAGTTTGCGCCGGGTAACGCATGGCAAGTACTGGTGACCCGAAAATGAGCATCTCCGTCAAACGCAGCATCAAAGGACGACGTCCCCAGTTCTTCGAAGATGTCGAGACTGATCGACTGCAGGGCATGCTGATGGCCATGGCTACCGAAATGGCCGTGCTGTACGAACGAGTCGATACGCTCGAACGAGTGGCCGCTAGAAAGGGCATCGTGCTAGCAGACGAGGTGCAAGGCTTCGAACCTGATGAGGCCGTACAAGCCGAGCGCGAAGCTTGGCGACAGAAGTTTCTGGCGCGACTCTTCTACTTGTACCGTGAAGAGCTCGACGATCGTCTCGGGCACGAGAACGACGAGCAGTACCGACAGTTCCTCAAGGATGTCGGTCGCTGAACGCAAACCCGTCCGGAGCGTGGTGAGCGAGGGGGCGCAGAGCGGAGCGCCGGACCTTCTTTGGTAGTCTTACGAAGTTGCTTTGACCGGGGGTTTCCATGGAAGAGATGAGTCTTGCGCACGGGCTGCTGAAGTACCTTCACATCCTGTTGTTCGTTTATTGGCTCGGTGGTGATGCTGGCGTGTTCTACTCGAGCAAGTTCGTCACGAACACGAATTTGTCGCGCGATGCACGGCTCGCCGCATTCAAGATCTTCATCAATCTCGACATGTTGCCCCGCTACTGTCTCGCCCTGATGCTCACGGTGGGTGGCGTGTTGGCCGAGTTCATCGGCTACGAACATCCGCTGTGGCAGACGATCGCCATCGTCGCCTTGGGTCCGATTTGGGTTTGGGTGGTGCATACCATCCACGCGCGGGAGGGCACCCCTTTCGCTCGCACCCTCGCCGACTGGGATCGTCGATTCCGCGTGTTCATGATCATCGCGATCATCGCGTCGGTGGGTTATCACTGGGTAACCGGTCCGCTGCAACCGTATCCCTGGCTTGCCGCCAAACTGTTGATTTTCGCTTTCCTGATCTTCTGCGGCTTCATGATTCGCTTGAAGATTCCGCCGTTCATCGAAGGCTTCAAAGTATTGGCCTCCACAGGCCCGACGCCCGAGAGCGATCAGAAGATGACCGATGGCATGGGCGCCTGCCGCCCGTATGTGCTCGCGATCTGGGCGGGTGTGGCGATCTCAGCCCTCATCGGCATCCTGAAGCCGGGGCAATAGAACAACGGGAATTGTCTCGTCAGGGAATGAGCACGGTCGAACCGACCGTTTTTCGCGCCTCGAGATCACGATGGGCCTGCGCTGCTTCCGACAGGGGGTAACGCTGGCCCACGTGTAACTTGATCTTACGAGTGGTCACGGCCCTGAACAATTCTTTGGCGGCCGCATCGAGATCTTCGCGCTTGGCGATATAAGCGAATAACGACGGACGCGTCAGGAAGAGAGAGCCGCGCTTGGCAAGCTCCATCGGCGACATCAGCGGTGGAGGACCGGACGCATTGCCGTAGGTCACCATCATGCCAAGCGGCGCAAGGCAATCGAGCGCAGCGAAGAACGTCTCCTTGCCGACCGAGTCGTATACCACCGGCACGCCGGCGCCTTTGGTGATTTCTTTGACTCGAGCGACGAGATCATCCTTGCCCATCACGAGAACCTGCTTGCAGCCCTCGCGTCGCGCTAGGGCGACTTTAGCGTCACTACCCACCACGCCGATAACTTTGGCGCCGAGTGACTTCGCCCATTGACACAAAATACTGCCGACACCACCGACGGCCGCTGTCACTAGAATCCAATCGCCCTTCTTGACGCGATAGGTGCGGCGCAACAAGTACTGGGCTGTCAGACCCTTCAGCATCATGGCGGCAGCCTGTTCATCGCTGATCGCTTTCGGCAACTTCACGACACGCGCTGCCGGCAAGTTGCGCAGCTCACAGTAACTACCGGGCTGCGTGTGTACGTAAGCGACGCGATCGCCTTTCTTGAAACCTTTGACTTTACGGCCGACCGCCGTGACAACGCCCGCAGCCTCGCGGCCTAAACCAGCGGGCAGCGGCATCGGGTAGAGCCCGGTGCGATCGTAGACGTCGATATAGTTGAGGCCGACGGCCGTATGGCGCAGCTGCAACTCACCTTCTGCTGGCGGACCCGGGTCGAAGTCTTCGTAGCGCAAGACGTCGGCACCGCCGACCTCGTGTATCCGGATCGCCTTGGGCATCAGAGAGCCGACTCATCCGTCTCGCCCGTACGAATGCGTACGACGCGATCGATGTCCGTAATGAAAATCTTGCCGTCGCCCACCTTGCCGGTCTTGGCGGCTTTGACGATGGCTTCGGTCACTTGATCGACGAGATCAGCCCGTACGGCAACCTCAATGCGAGTCTTGGGCACGAAATCGACCACGTACTCGGCACCACGGTACAACTCGGTGTGACCACGCTGACGACCGAACCCTTTGACTTCGGTCACCGTCATACCCGAGACCCCGATCTCCGAGAGCGCAGCGCGCACGTCGTCGAGCTTGAACGGCTTGATGATGGCTGTGACGAGTTTCATGTTGTGTTGCTCCCGATGCTGGCGCCGTACACGGCTTGAAGGGAATATTGCACCTTCCGTGCCACGACGGCGAGAACCTGCGAGCGCGATTTTTCCGCTACCCACGCTGCTCGCATGCCAGCAGCCGCACCATTATGGCGCAGCGTGATCCAAAAAGCGCCCAGTGGTGGTGCGCGATTGACGGAATGCCCTATTCTCGGCCGCCATGAGCGTTGCGATTATCGGGGCTGGACAAGCCGCTGCCCAACTGATCGATTCCTTGCGCCGTCGCGGCTATGTCGGCGCGATCACACTGGTGGGTGATGAGGGATTTCCCTATCAACGTCCACCGCTGTCGAAGAAGTATCTCGCCGGGGAACTCGGTCTCGACCGTTTGCAGTTACGACAACCAACCTATTTCGACGAGCAGCGGGTCGAGTTGAGACTCGGACGCCGAGCGATCGCGATCAATCGGCACGCAAAGCAAGTACAACTCGATGACGGCGCGATGCTCGAGTACGAGCACCTCGTCATCGCAACCGGCAGCCACCCGCGCCGCCTGAAGCTGCCGGGTGCCGACCTGGCCGGCGTTCATTATCTGCGCTCGTTGAGCGACGCGGACCATCTGCGTACAGAGGTACACGTGGGCCAGCGCGCCGTGATCATCGGCGGCGGTTACATCGGCCTCGAGGTCGCTGCGACATTGCGCCAA
>JALRHE010000026.1 GCA_023253235.1 Steroidobacteraceae bacterium | reverse complement strand
CCGCTATCGATGATCGAGCTGACCGGACGTATGCGCTATCGATTGCGTCACGGAGATTTTGATCAGGCGACCGCCGGAGGCGGCTTACGCGGTCTCATCGCCTTCGCCTTCAACGGCGACTCCGCAGGCGCCGATGCCTTGTTCGATCAATTCGTGGCGGCGATGAAGACGGTGCCATCCGACACGGATTCTTTCCGCACCTGGCTGGACCAAGCGACCACCAATGTTGAGGTGAAGAATCTTTTCCAAGGTTTTTGTGCCGCGTTGATGGGAACGAACCTGCACGAAATACCCGCGGGCGAGTTTTTCCGGTTCATGCGCTACAGCAGTCGCGGTAGCCGCTTTGGTATGGCACCCGCTGGCAACGGTGCCAACATGGAGGCGCTCGGCGCCGCGATCGAAGCGCGTGGTTCACGGATCTTGCGACACACGAATTGCCATCGCATCGTTCTGGAGAATGGACGTGCCGTCGGCGTGATTGCAAAGTCCGCGAACGACGGAGAGGTAAGCTACTCGGCAGATCACGTCATCTCGAACACCGGTCCCGTACGCACTATCGAGTTGGCTGGCGGGCGCGAATTTTTTGGTGACTCCGACTATCTCACTCGTCTGGATGCCTCTCCGCATGAGGCTCGAATATTCCACATTTCCTTCGTGACCGACGCGCCGCTGATTGAGGGCTTCGACGGCTGCATGGTGTTCGGCAACACCTGCAATCTCATCTACCTAGAGATTCCCTCGATGATTTCGCCGCAGGTTTCACCGCCGGGGCAGTTCTTGCACACGGCGTTCGGTGCGCCGAGCGATACCGCCGACTCAAGCAACGAAAAGCTGGAGTTGCAAAATACGCTCGCGGAGCTCGAGGCCAATTTTCCCGGTCGAATGGCTAGCGCCAAAATTCTCGTCAGCGCTCGTCATTCCGGTCAGGCGCCAGGAATGCATCGTTGGCCGGGCCACATGATGCCAGTGACGACGCCGGTCGCAAAACTCTGGAATGTGGGTGATGGCTGTACGTCACCGGGCACCATCGGAACAGAGGGCGCTGCGAGCTCGGCTCGCGAGGTCGCAAAGCAAATTCTCGCTGACGCGTGATGCTTCCGGTCTGATTAATCGCCTATCATTTGGACATTAGCGTTTTGTCTACCCGATAACCTATTCGCAATTCACCCGTGAGATCAGTAGATGAGCATGATTACCCGTATCGAATCCGGCAAACGCATGTCACAGGCCGTTGTCGCCAATGGCTTCGTATTTCTCGCGGGGCAGGTTGCCAATCACACTGCCTGTTCGGTGGAAGAACAGACGCGCCAGGTCCTCGGCGAAATCGATCGACTCCTCAAGGCCGCAGGTAGCAGCAAGGAGAAGATCCTGAGCGCCAATATTTATCTGGCTGACATGTCGGATTTCGCGGCCATGAACAGCGTGTGGGATGTTTGGGTTCATCCTGAGGGCAAGCCCGCTCGCGCTACTGTCGAAGCCAAGCTTGCGACCGCCGATTACAAGGTCGAAATCCAGGTCGTCGCGTTGGCGTGAACGTCGCCTAATTGGACGTGGCGAGCTGTTGCAGCAGTCGTCGCGAAGCGCTCTCGAGTAGATCCAGAACGAGCTCGAAGTCCGCTGGTTCGCCATAGTAGGGATCCGGCACGTCGCTACGCTCTATTTCACCGGCAAACTCCAGAAAGAGCCTGGCACGGCTAGCCGTGCCCGCTGGAGAAAGCTCGTACAACCGAGCAAGGTTCGCAGCGTCCATCGCAAGTAACCAATCAAAACGATGGAAGTCTTCGCGATCGACCTTGCGCGCTCGCAAGGGCGTGAGGTCATAGCCGCGGGCACGACCTGCTGCGATCGAGCGTGGGTCGGGCGGTTCGCCGATGTGATAGCCGTGGGTGCCAGCCGAATCGACAGAGAGTTGCAGCTGGGGGAATTCCCGCCGTGCAAGCTCGCGCAGCACCGCTTCCGCCGACGGTGAGCGACAGATGTTGCCCATGCAGACGAATAGGATGCGGG
>JALRHE010000440.1 GCA_023253235.1 Steroidobacteraceae bacterium | reverse complement strand
AAGGATCTGAGGAGCCCGATAAACCCAATACCTTTAGAGCCCATCCACGTAGTTTGAAATACCTACGCAAGTATTTTGATGCTGTGGGCTTGGCGAACAACCACTCTGGTGATTTTGGTCCTGTGGCTTTTACTGAAATGCTTGGATTACTAAAGAAGAATGGTATTGCTTATTACGGGGCGGGTTACAACCTTAAAGAAGCGCATGCGCCGCTGGTGTTTGAGCGAAATGGGTTACGTATCGCGATATTGGGCTACGACGAATTCCAGCCACGTAATTTTGAGGCCGATCATGACCGCGTTGGCGTGGCATGGAGCGAAGACGAGCAAGTGGTACGCGACATACAAGCCGCCAGAAAAGAATGGCGCGCTGATATTGTGATTCCTGTGATGCATTGGGGTTGGGAAGAGCCAGTGGCCAATGCGCGCCAACGTCAGTTAGCACGTTTAATGATCGATGCGGGAGCCGATGCTGTTATCGGTGGCCATCCCCACCAAGTCCAAGATACCGAGCGTTATAAAAACAAACCTATTTTTTATAGCCTAGGAAATTTTGTATTTGATGGATTCAGTTTGCCTGAGAACAACCGTGGCTGGGCGCTACGCATGGAGTTGGATAAGTCTGGCGTTCGCAATTGGCAAGTGCACACTGCAGCCATCAGTTCAAAAGGTATTCCATCTCCCACCAAACAAGTACTCCAGTTTGATAACACCATGATCCAAAGCTTTGCACCCACAGGAAAACTTCGCGCCGGCATCAATGTCGGAAACCCGATATTGGCCAAGCTTGATGCGGTCACCCAAAAACCAGTGGGGGTATCGGTCGACTTGGCAACAGAACTGGCTAAGCGCTTGGGCGTGCCTGTGGAATATGTGGTGTTTGATGCTGCCGGTAAATCTGTAGAGGCGCTCTCCACTGAAAAAGTCGATATTGGTTTTTTTGCAGTGGACCCTATCCGTGCAGATGCCATCGCTTTCACGGCACCCTATGTGTTGATAGAGGGTAGTTATTTGGTACATAAAAACTCGCCCTTGCAACGCAATGAAGAGGTAGATCGACCAGAGCATTCCATTGTTGTGGGCAAGGGCAGTGCCTATGACTTATTCCTCACCCGAGAAATCAAACAAGCCAAGTTAGTCCGTAGCCCCACATCGCCTACCGTAGTGGATATGTTTGTCGCGGAAAAGCATGATGTCGCCGCGACCGACGACGACCGGCTTGATGCGCGAGATCGGCTTCGCCGGCATGCTAGCGATGTGGCGAACACCACCGTGGCTTACGCTCTGGCGTGCGCTCGGCGAGCATTTTCAGGATCCGCGACTTCGCCAACTGTTCGCGCGTTATGCGACCTATGTCGGCTCGTCACCCTTGCAGGCGCCTGCCACGTTGATGCTGATCGCGCACGTCGAACAATCCGGCGTCTGGTTAGTCGAGGGTGGTATGCGTCGCGTCGCAGAGGCACTCGCCAGCCTCGCGACGCGCTGCGGGGCGCATCTGCATCTCGGCAATGGAGCACGTCGCCTCGAGGTACGTGACGGCCGCATCGTCGGCGTTCATCTCGAGGATGGAGACTTCATTCCGGCTGATAGCGTGATCTTCAACGGCGACACACAAGCACTAACTGATGGCCTGCTCGGCGAAGATGTACGCCGTGCCGTAACCTCCCGTCGACGATCGGAGCGCGGGCTCTCGGCAGTGACTTGGTGCATCGATGCGCCCACCGAGGGGTTCGACCTCGCCCACCACAACGTCTTTTTCGGTGACGACTACCCGAGTGAGTTCTCGGACATCTTCGACAAACGCAAAATCACGACCCAACCGACGATCTATCTTTGTGCACAGGATCGTGGCGAGGCCAGTGCGCCTCTCAGCGCCGGTGATGCCGAACGATTGCTAGTACTCGTGAACGCCCCCGCTGATGGCGATCAACGCGGGATCACGGACAGTGAGCTAGCGGCATTGGAGCAACGCGTATTTTCGCGACTCGAAACGAGTGGGCTGCGCGTCTTGCACAAACGAGACCACATCGACGTGACACGACCGCAGGATTTCGCGCGCTTGTTTCCATCCACTGGCGGCAGTCTCTACGGTTCAGCCAACCACGGCGCCTTCGCGAGCTTTGCGCGGCCGAGTGCACGCACTCCCATTTCGGGCCTGTATCTCGCCGGCGGCAGTGTTCATCCGGGACCCGGAGTCCCGATGGCGACCTTGTCGGGACGCTTGGCCGCAGCGAGCTTGCTTCGCGATTTAGACTAGCCCGACCCGCGCCTAGCGCGATTTCGATGGCGGCGGGACGATCTTGTCCAAAATATTTGCGGACGACACGACACCCGGAAGCCCCGCCCCGGGGTGCGTACCGGCGCCGACGAAGTAGAGACCTTCCACTTCCTCGCTTTTGTTGTGAGGCCGGAACCAGGCGCTCTGAAACAGCTTCGGCTCCATCGCGAACGCCGCGCCTTTCTTCGATGCCAGCCGATCACGAAAGTCGAGCGGCGTCAGCATGAGCGAGGTGGTGAGCGCATCACCGAGACCCGGCAACAGGGTCGACTCCAGTCGGCGCTGTACAGCCGCACGGTAAGGCTCTGCCTGCGTCCGCCAATCCGTGCCGCTATCTAGGTGCGGGACTGGCGCCAGAACGTAGAACGAATCGCAGCCCGGTGGCGCCAAACTCGGATCGCTCGCGCTCGGTCGATGCAGATACAAACTGAAATCCTCGGCGAGACGCTTGTGCTTGAAGATATCGTCGAGCAAGTCTCGATAACGCGGACCCAACACCATCGTGTGGTGATACACATCGTCATAACGACGCTTGGTACCGAAATACCACACGAACAAACTCATCGAATAACTCGCTCTTGCGAGCTTGGCATCCGTCCAGCGACGACGCGGCGTCGATCCGAGTAGCCGCTCATAGGTGGTTGCCACATCGGCATTGGAAATCACGATATCCGAGTCGATGATCTCGCCGCTTTCGAGACGCACACCGCAGGCGCGACCGTCTTTGACTCGGATCTCGGCGACAGGTGAGTTGTATCGCAACTGTCCGCCCAAGCCCTCGATCAGTCCCACGAGACCACGAACTAAGGCACCCATGCCGCCTTCGGCATAGTGCACCCCGTAACTCCGCTCAAGATGCGCGATAAGACAGTAGTACGCCGTCGTGGTGAATGGGTTACCGCCGATCAGTAGCGGATGGAAACTGAATAGCGTGCGCAACTTATCGCTACGGAAGAAGCGACTCACCTCACGATAGACCGATCGATATCCGCCAAGACGAATCAGATCGGGCGCCGCTCGCAACAGCGTGCCGATCTCATGGAAAGGTTGCTCCGCTAGATCGCGGAAGGCGACTTCATAGATTTCGCGGCTGCGTTCGAGAAAACGATCGAAGGCCTCCACATCACGAGGCTCGATCCGCGCGACCTGCGCGCGCATCTGCGATAGATCCGAGGTGTAGCGGAATACGTCACCATCATCGAAACGCACTTCGTAAAACGGATCGAGCGCCCGCAAGGTGACATCGTCGGAGAGTCGCTTGCCGCAAAGACGCCATAAATCCTCGAACAGATACGGTGCGGTGATAATCGTCGGGCCCGCATCGAAGGTGTATCCGTCTTGCCGATACACGTAGCCTCGACCGCCTGGTCCATCGAGACGCTCGAGTACGGTGACCCGATACCCACGCGCACCGAGGCGAATGGCAGCAGCCAGTCCACCGAAACCGCTACCGATGACGATGGCATGACTCATGATCCTTGCTCCACTTGATGCTCGACGGCGCGGCGAATTCGACGCACGCCCAAGGCGACGAGCAGCGCAACCACGGGAATGCTGATCGCGGTGATGACACCCGCGCTCGGTAGGAAATGAAAGCCCTCGAGGCCCTCAGCCAAATAACTGATCAGCCCGACGATGTAGTACGTCACGGCGGCGACCGACAATCCCTCCACGGTGCCCTGCAGTCGCAACTGTGCGGCGGCACGCTGGTTCATGGATTCGAGCAACTGCTGATTCTGCCCTTCGCGGGTGATCTCGATACGGGTAGAGAGTAGTTGCGTCGCACGCGTGACGCGCTGCGATAGGGATTCCATGCGTGCCATCACGGCCACGCAGGTATTCATGGCGGGACCCAAACGTCGCTCCATGAACTCTTGCATCGTCTGCAGCGAGTCGACGCGCTCTTCGCGCAATTGCTCGAGACGACGCTGCACAATCTCGTGATAGGCCTCGGCTGCGCCGAAACGATAGTGATGATCGGCTTCGTAACGCTCGATTTCAGCTTGCAGACGCGTCAGGCGCTCGAGCAACACTGGCTCTTGCGTCTTGTCGATATGTACGAGTTCGTTGGCGATCGAGGACAACTCACGTTCATCGCGCGCCAACTGCGGCGACAACTTGCGCGCCACGGGAAACGCGAGCAACGCCAACAGGCGGTAGGTGTCGACCTCGAGCAAGGCTTGTACCGCACGACCACACTGTGCTTCGGTCATGCCGCGATCGATCAACAACAAGCGACTGAAACCCTGCTCATCGATACGAAAGTCGGTGAGCACCGTAGCCAGACCGCCGGCGATCAAGGATCCGACCAATGCCCGACCCCCGAAACTCTCGCGCGATATCGTCGCAAAGCCGTCACCCGTGTCCGCACCGCCCGACAATACTTCGGCGTGCCCTGCGTAGAGCATCTGGCCAGGCAACCTCTCGAGCCAATCGCGAGGCAAGGATGCGGTCGCCGGCTCTGAGAAGGGACGGCTACCCGCCCCATCCACGGCGATCACGTAACGCGAGTATTCGGTGTGACGCTCCCACTTGAGCCGAAACCCCGGCGCTTCGATCACACAATGCCCAGCCTCGGCTATCGGTGGCGACACACCATGCAGCGAGGCGATCTCGCCGAGCAGGGCGATCTCCTCTGGAACCTCGTCCGCAGTCGATATGAGAGCAAGACAGGTAAGACGCGAGGGCGTCGGCAGCGATAGTGGTGGTCGCGCGTGTACCTCGTCGTGCAACGCTCGGCGCAACGGATGGGATCGATCGACGGTCACGTCGGACGGGCCTCGGCTCAAAAGTGTCCGAGCCACGATACAGCGTGTAGTGTCAGGATGGAACTACAATACCGTCTGACTGCGCGCGTGCGAGCACCCAGTCGGCCAAACGGGCCGGCGCTTCTTCGTGGGCCAGATGCCCCAAGTTCGGCCACTGCTCGACTGTGGCCGACGGAACGAGTCGTCTGACTTTGACGGCCTCCCCGGGAAGGATCATGCGATCTTCGCCACCGATGAGCAGGTGCAGCGGCACGGCGAGCTGCGAGAGTTCGCGCTCGAGCGGCCGCAAATCCCACACCCCCATCATGGCGAGCGCCGCGCCGGTATGTCCCGGGCAGCGCGACAGCCGGCCGTAAAAATCTCGCCCGCGCTCATCGACCCGTGAGCCGGTACCTTCGAGCAAACGATCGACCTCGTGCGGTGACTCCAGACGCTTGGCAAACCAACGCGGTAACCAATGACTGCTCACCACGGCGCGCACGAGCGGTGTGAAGGCGGGATGCTTGAGCCCTGATAACGGCAGCAAGGCGCCATTCAAACTGATGAGACAACGCGGCACGACCTCACGATCCAAGACGAGACGGGCCGCGATCGCCGCTCCCGCCGAGTGTCCGATGACGAGCGCGGGACTCGCCCCCAGAGTGCGCAGCAACTCAGCCAGCGATCGCGCCATACCGGGTAACGACAGCCCTTCGAGCGTGACCGGTCGCGACGTGAATCCGTGGCCCGGCAAGTCGACGGCGATCACATCGAAATGCGTGGCGAGCAAAGGCATCAGATCGCGAAAGGAATGAGTCGACGCACCGGTGCCATGGATGAGCAGACAAACGGGCCCCGTACCGACTCGTTGTACATGCCAACGCAAGCCGCCGGACTCGACAAAATGACTGTAGTCGCGATTAGGCCAATCGCGACCTTCGATCTGCCAATCCGGTGCGCGCAAAACTTCGGCGCTCAACTGCCCGTTTCTCCGGTGCTTCGCTAGACTTGCATCGCATGATACGCCGGCTGTCACTTCGACTCCTCACGATCGCGATATCGTTCTGCCTCGTGGTGTGGCTCGCGTATCAACTCGGCCCGCGTCACGACATCGTCGAGCCGAACGCCATCCCCGTGTTCGCGAGTGATCCCCTCGCCCTCGAATCACAGCTCGCCGACGCCGAACGTCGAACGAGTGAGTCGACTTTAGGACCCATCACGCCGGGCACGGAGAAGCGGATTTTTTGGGCTCATGAGGATCGTCGTAAGACGGCACTCTCGATCGTCTATCTGCACGGTTATTCGGCGACCCGACAGGAAGTTTCGCCGTTGACCGAGCGGCTCGCGCGCGCCGTCGGTGCCAATCTCTTCCAGACGCGTTTGCGCGGTCACGGACAACCGGGTCTTGCGATGGCAGAGACTCGTGCGAGCGATTGGCTCAACGATACCCTCGAGGCCTATGCGATCGGCGAACGGATCGGCGAACGCGTGATCGTCATCGGAACGTCGACCGGCGGCACCTTGGCGTTGTGGCTTGCGCAGCGACCGGAGGCTGCACGACTGGCTGCGCTGCTACTCGTGTCTCCGAATCTCGGCCCACGCGATCCGCGCAGCGAGTGGCTCGCCGGACCCTGGGGTACTCAGCTGGCCTCAGCGGTCATCGGACCGACGTACCAATGGCGTCCCGCCAACGAGCAGCACGCCAAGTTTTGGACTTGGCGTTACCCATCGAGCGCGCTGATACCGATGATGGCGTTGGTCGATCACGTGCGAACCAGTGATCTAGAGCTCATCGCGACGCCGACTCTCGTGATCTATTCACCCAACGATCGCGTGGTCAGCCATGAACAGATCGAAGCCATGTTCGATCGGCTCGGCAGCGGTGTCGCTAGCAAATCCGTGAAGCGACGCATCATCGTCACGAAGAGCCAAGATCCATCGAGTCATGTACTCGCCGGCGACGTGCTTGCACCCGGCGACACGGAGACGGTTCTGCGTCAGATGCAAGATTTCCTGCAGTCAATTCAAGGGCGTTAGACGCGTCAGATAGATTCCTGCGCGTTGCCGATAATTCTCGACGGATCGCTGAATCAACGCCCGCTCACGCTCGCCGACCTCGCGCACGATTTTGCCGGGCGAACCCATGACGACGCTGCCATCGGGGATCACCTTGTCCGGCGGAACCAAGGCGCCGGCCGCAATCACGCAACCGCGACCGATGACGGCACGATCGAGCACCATCGAGCCATTGGCGATGAGACTGCCCTCACCCACCGTGCATCCATGCAGAAAAGCACGATGCCCGATAGTGACATTCGCACCGATCCGTAGCACCACGCCCGGGTCGGTATGCATCACGGTGCCATCCTGCACGTTACTGTTCTCGCCGATCTCGATCCAATCCGTATCGCCGCGCAGCACCACACCGAACCAGACGCTCGCACCGCGAGCGAGACGCACTCGCCCGATGAGATCGGCACTTGGGGCCACATACACTCCGGGTGCAATGTCCGGACGATGACCATCGAATTCATAGATCATAGCTTCACGAGACTCCGCTGAAGAGGCGCACCCAATCGTGATCGCGTGGGCCGATGGCGATGAAGTCGGGGTTCAACCAACCGCTGCCACGATTGTATTCGAGCGGCGAGCCATCCAGACGCACGACATCGCCTCCGGCTCCCTGCACGATCGCGTGCGCCGCCGCTGTATCCCACTCCGACGTCGGGCCGATGCGCGGATAGACATCCGCCGCACCTTCGGCGAGCACGCAAAACTTCAAGGAGCTACCCATGCTCACGAGTTCATGCGAACCAAGTGCTTGCAGGGCTTCTGCCAGCCGTACACCGGCATGCGATCGACTACCGACGACTCGGATCGGCGCGCGCGAGCGTGGCGCAACGCAAATAGGTGAACCGGCCTCATCTGGATTCGCAGCTTTCCAGGCACCCATCGCCGCGAGACCAAAATAATCGACGCCGGTCACCGGCACATGTACCACGCCCAACACCGGACGGTGATTTTCAATGAGTGCAATATTGACGGTGAACTCGCCGTTGCGAGAGAGGAATTCTTTGGTTCCATCGAGCGGATCGACCAGCCAGAAACGCGACCAGCCGCGACGCTCGACGAGCGGCACATCGGCCGCCTCTTCAGACAACACCGGCCACTCGGGCGTCAGCGAGCGCAAACCCTCGACGATGATGCGATGCGCGGCAAGATCCGCCTCGGTCAGCGGCGAGGCGTCTGCCTTGCGATCGATGGCGACCGCGCCGGGGAGCTCGAGACGTCGGTAGACCTCGAGGATGGCCGCGCCGGCGGATCGGGCGATACCGCGGACGGCACCCAACAGGTTTTGCAAATCGACTTCGGTCAAGGCGGGTGAATTCACACCCGCATTATCGCCTGATCGTCAGTTGATCAGGGCTTCTGCCGATCGCGATCCTTGGCAGCCTTGCGATCGGCCTTCAGTTGTTTCACATCGAGAGGGCGGATCTCGAGGATGGGGCAACTATCCCGCCCCGCGATCACCTTCTCAAACTTGTTGATGGTGTAGCCGGTCTGCGTCACGCGGATCGAGTTGGCAAACGTCAGATCGGGGCAAGCATTCCAGACGCGCAGCAGATAAGCCTCGTTGATGCCCGTCCAGATGACGAGCTGGTCGCGCGACACGGGCGTCCAGGAATCGATGCCACGCATCACGACGATGTCGCTCACGGGCTCGCCCGCGTAGTTGTTGTAGTCGAGTCGCGGTCCGTCGGACCTCAGTAAACCCGACGAACACGCACTGAGCGTGACGGCCAAAAACAGCGCGAACAGGAACTTTTTCATGATCCGTACCTCCGATACCTCGTCAGACTGACACCCGCGGACGAAGTTCGGCCAGCCCCAAACCCCTTGCATCCGTTATGGTGTTGTATTCAAATATAACACCTAGCCTTAACCGACCGTCGAAATCCCAAGGACCCACGGCCTGTGAAAGACCTGCTCGACATCTTTCTGCAACCCACGCCGGTGCTTCAGCGCCTGCAGGAAAAACCGACCTGGCTGTTGCCACTGGCACTGCTCTGCTTGGCCAGTATGGTCGGAACGTTTCTGTATTTCAGTGCGGTCGATGCCGCTTGGTTTCTCGAGCGTAGCGTCCTGCAATCGAACCCGGATATCTCCGAAGCACAACTCAACGCGATCCGCGACTCGAACACGGGCAATGGCTTCATCCTGTGGAGCGCAACCGTGAGCAGCGGCGTGGTGTTGCTGTTGATACTGCTCGCTTATGGCGGTTACTTCTGGTTCGCGGGTAAGTTGAGCGCACTGACCATCAGCTACAAGCAGGGTCTCGCCCTCGCCGCATGGTCGTCGATGCCGACGCTGATCAACTCGATCCTCATCATCGTCGGCGCGGTCGGGATGGATCCGCAGACACCGCTCGAGAGCCTGTCGATCACGACGCTCGATCCGCTTCTGATCCAACTCGATGCCGATAGCCCCTGGAAATCCTTCGCGACTTCCTTCACGTTCCTCGCCTTCTGGACCGTTTGGCTCGGCGCACTCGGCTGGAAATCGTGGACCCGCGCGGAACGCTGGACCACACCCCTCGTCATCGCCGCGGCACCGACAGTCGGTATCTTCGGCTTCATGATCATCAAGGCACTGCTCGCCTAATTCTTGGAAAACACCTCAATGAAACTCGACAAACGTTGGTTGGCAGCCGGACTCATCGTGCTTGCGATTGCAGTGCCATTGACCGTCAAGCGCTTCTCCGGCAAATCCGGCACACCCGTGGACGTGATCGTCGCGGCGGAACAGGAAGTGAAGCCGAGCATCCTGGCCTCCGGGACGATGGCCTACAAGGTCGAAGTGAACCTGACGGCGGAAGTGACTGCACGAGTCCGCAGTATCGCGGTGCAAGAAGGCGACACGGTACAAGAAGGACAGTTGTTGCTGCGCCTCGACCCGGAAACCTACAACGCCATCATCGCGCGTGAAGAAGCCAGTGTGCGCCAGAACCGCATCAACATCGATCGGCAAAGGGCAGTCGTCGCGTTGCGCAAGCAGCAATACGAGCGCAGTCAAAAATTGGCGACCGCCAAACTGATCGACCAGAACCGTCTCGATGAGGATCGAAACCAGTTCGTCGTCGCCGAAGCGGACTTGCGCAGCTCGGAAGAAGCACTCCAACGCTCGCTCGCCGTGTTGAGCGATGCGCGTGAACAGCGTGCAAAAACCGAGATCCGCGCGCCGATCAGCGGGCGTATCGTCTCGTTACCCATCAAAGCGGGTGAAGTAGCCATCCCCTCGACCGCCTCGCTCGCGGGTGCACAACTGATGAAGATCGCCGACGTGTCTGCGATTCAGGCTGAGGTGAAAGTCGACGAAGCAGATGTCGCCAAGATCACGCTCGGGCAACGTGCCGACGTCTTTGCAGCGGCCTATCCCGATACGGCACTCGTCGGCAAAGTCGAACGGATTGCCCTGACGCCCACCGTGGAAGGTCAAGGTCGATCATACAAAGTGACCTTGGCGATCGAGGCACCGAGTGCGCTGCAGTTGCGCTCGGGCATGAGCGCTCGGGCGATCATCTTCTTGGGTGACGGTCGCAAACAGCTGTCGGTCCCGGTCGAGGCGGTGGTCACCGAGACGCCGGAGAAAAACATCGTCAAGAAATTCGTGTGGGTCGACGATGGCGGCAAAGCCCGCAAACGAGCGATTACGACAGGCCTCTCGGATGATCGCTGGGAAGCCATCGACGCCGGCATCGCGGTCAACGACCGTGTCATCACGGGCCCTGCCAAGACGCTCCGACGTCTGCGCGACGGGGATTCGGTCACAGAGCGCAAGAACAAGCCTGCGAGCAACGAAGAAGGCGCGGACGGCGACGACGAATGATCGAGTTGCGTGGCATCGTCAAGAAATACGTCCTTGGCGAGGAGACCGTGCTTGCCTTGGCGGGCGTGGATCTGTTCATCGGACGTAACGAATACGTCGCATTGATCGGACCGTCGGGATCGGGCAAGTCGACACTGATGAACATCATCGGCTGCCTCGACTCACCGAGCGAGGGGCAATACATCCTGAATGGTCGCGACACCTCATCCCTACGCGATGATGAGCTCGCCATCGTGCGCAATCGCGAAATCGGTTTCATTTTTCAAAGCTTCCACTTGTTGCCGCGTCAAACGGCGCTGCAAAACGTGATGCAGCCGCTCGTCTATCGTCGTATGCCGCCCGCAGAGCGCCGGGAGCGCGCCGCCCACGCCTTGGAAAAAGTCGGTCTCGGCGATCGCCTGGATCATCGCCCCAATCAGCTATCGGGCGGTCAACGACAACGTGTCGCTGTCGCCCGTGCCTTGGTCGGCGAGCCCTCGTTGCTGCTCGCCGACGAACCGACCGGCAACCTCGACTCGCGCACCTCGCTGGAGATCATGGCGCTGTTCGACGCACTGCATGCGCAAGGACAAACAGTCGTCATCGTGACCCACGAACCGGACATCGCTGCCCACTGTCGCCGCACCATCCGCGTGCGTGACGGTCTTGTCGTCGAAGACTCACTCAACCCCCCGCGTGCCGCATGAACCTGCTTGCCGAAGCTTTCTCCGCCGCCCTCGCGAGTTTGAATGCGCATCGCCTGCGCAGCTTCCTCACCACCCTCGGTATCCTGATCGGCACGATGGCAGTCATCGCGGTGGTCTCGGTGTTGCAGGGTTTTTCCGACTCCATCAGCAACCAGTTCTCCGACCTCGGCAGTAACACGCTCACGCTAGATGCCATCAACGAGCAAGAGAACTTCCGTACCGGCCGCATCAATCGCATCAGCTTCGATGATGTCGAAACGCTGCGCTATCGCGTGCCTGGCGTCTCACGGGTCGCACCGATCATCTCGCCGCAACTTGGCGGTGCCGCCTATCGCGGCAGAACGACGACGCCGCAGATTCTCGGCGCAACCGAGGAATCGCAGGACGTGCTCGGCGTCGATGCGAGCATTGGTCGTTTCATCACGGCAAGTGACGATCGAAACGGTCGTCGTATCGTAGTCATCGGCGTCGACGTGCGTGACGAATTACGCATGCCGAAGAATCCGATCGGCGAGTATCTGCTGATCGGGCGCGAGTGGTTCCGCGTCGTCGGCCTTTTGGAGAAGCGCGGCGAAATCTTCGGCTTCAGTCAGGACAATCGCGTCTTCATCCCCTTCTCGGTGGCGCGCTCGCTGACTGGCACTTTCGAACGACCGTTCATGGAAGTGTCGTTCACCGTCGAAAATCTGGCCGAACTTGCCCAAGTGCGCGAACGCGCCAACCGCGCCATTCGTTTGTCACGAAAGCTTGCGCCGAATGCCGAGCCCGATTTCGAGATCAAGGCAGCCGACTCGTTCATCAAGCAGTTCAATCAAATCACGGCGACGGCCACCGCGGTGCTTGCCGGCATCGTCGGCATCTCTTTACTCGTGGGTGGCATCGGTATCATGAACATCATGTTGGTGTCGGTCACCGAGCGAACCCGCGAGATCGGCATCTTGAAGGCCTTGGGCGCAACTCGCCGCGACATCTTGATTCAGTTCTTGCTCGAGGCGGCTTTGCTGTCGTTGCTCGGCGGCTTGATCGGCATCGTGCTCGGCTTGCTCGCCGGCATGGGTATCGCCTCGCTGATACCCAATTTCCCACCAGCACACGTGCCGGTGTGGGTCATGCTCGCTGCAGCCGGATTTTCGGCGCTGGTCGGTGTGGTGTTCGGAATCGCGCCCGCCTCGAAAGCGGCGAGCCTCGATCCGATCGAAGCTCTCCGTTACGAGTAGCGCGCCCGGTCGGCGGTATTCGCTAGCCGCGGTATTCCACCAGACCCGCCACCGATTTCGGTGCACCCGCCATCACGCTCGCCTGCTTCTCACCCGAAGCGAGATGGATGCGGGCGACCTCGCCGGTGAAGAAGTTGCTCACAAGGCAGTGCTCGCCATCGGACATCAAACTCATCAGCGCCCAACCAAAACCCGGCAAGGGAATCGCTCGTTGGGTTTTGCCTTGCTCGTCGACCACCTCGATAGCAGCACCGCGGAGCACATAAAGCGTGCCATCCGTCGCGTACTGCATGCCGAAGAACATCGGTGGTGGTCCCGGCGGAAACGGTGGCTCGAAACTTTGTAAATCGGGTAGCTGGCGGTTCATGGCGAGGTCATAGCGCATCAGACGTGGCCCGGTCTCGGAACAATAGACCAGGGTCCGCTCATCCGGCGACAGAGACGACATCGTGACTCCGAGGAACCCACCCATGCCGCCGTGCGTCGTCGTCGCGTATTCGGTGAGTAGTTTACCGTCGCGCGAAAATCGCCACACATGCCCATCACCCAAACGCGTCGTACCGGGCATGAAGGGAATCCGGGTTTTCATTCGAGCCTGCATCTCAGGCCGCACGGCATCACCGACCACGTGCTCACCAAACAGGAGTGAGCCATCGCGGCAAAAGTGCACATGCGAATACGCGCGCGTACCGAACTCGCTACGCAGGATGACGCGACCGTCGCGATGAATGTTGAGCACACGGAAGCCCTGACTGTCGAACGCCCACAGAACACCGTCGGTATCGAACTTGAGCCCGCCGATCAGATGCGTCGTCTGTTCGATGTATAGAGTGCCCTTCAGATTGAGATCTGCGTCGTACTGCAGCACGCGACCGCGGCCCGCGTGATCATCATCCGCATTATTCAATTCAGTAGCGGCGACGAATACATCACCCGCAGTCCAGGCACGGAAACCAGCAGCACTCATGTCATTCCCCTTTGTGACTGATATCGCGATACGACGTCGCGCTTTTGACCGAAAAGCATGGCGAGACTCCGGCCCAACATGCGGCCCGTCGTCAGCCAGGTGATGTCGTTGCCCTGACGCGTGTCGGACAGGATGCGCTCGACGATCCAAGGCGTCGTCGTCTCGACGTGTTCACCAACAAAGTTCAGTTGCTTCATCGCTTGTGCGCGACGAGACTCCGGCACACGCTGCATCTCACGCAACAATCCTTCGGTGACATTCACACCGGGGCTGATCGTGCCGATCAGGATGCCATCCCGCGCCTCTTTGCGTTCCTTCACTAACGTGTCCGCGAAATATTTGACGGCGCGCTTCGTGGTCGAATACACCGACATCCCGGGAACGACACGACCGGTCGCACCACCACCGCCTAGCGTCAAATACAACTTGCCCGCGGAACCCTGGCGTCGAAAACCGGCGATGGCAACCTGTGCCGCATTCATCGAACCGACGACATTGGCAGAGATCATCGACTCGATCTCCTCGGCGGTCGTGTCTAAAAATGCGACACCGGTGCGGGCGAAGCCCGCGTTGTTCAGCCAGATATCAATTGATCCGAAGTGCGCGATCGCGAAATCCCACACGGCCTGCACCGAATCGAGATCAGCGATCTCGCAAACACACCCCGTGACACGATCTGACCCAGCCGGAAATTCGAGAGACAGACGTTTCACGGCGGCATCGACACCCGCTGCCGTTCGACCGGTCAGCACGACGCGCGCGCCGCGCCTGAGAAGCTCGCGGGCGTAGCCATAGCCGAGCCCTTGCGTGCCGCCGGTCACGATCGCGACTGGATTCATATTGCCCCCGAGAGACATGCGCAAAGAATACTGTCGTAACCCAAGCGATACAGGAGTGCCCCTTTGCTGACCACGCATTGGACGCAAACAGCGCGCCTCTTGGCGCCCTGACGTAGCGAAGGCAGTTTGTCCCGCATGACACAACCTCTCGTCATCGTCATCACCGGCAGCACTCGCGGCATCGGCAAGGGCTTGGCAGTCGAGTTCGCCAAGCGCGGACACCATGTCGTTGTGTCAGGACGCTCGCCAGAGGCGGCAAACGCCGCAGCAAACGAGATCCAGCGCTCGGCCAATGGGGAAAGTCGTCTCGTCGGAATAGGCTGCGATATCGCTCGTCGCAGCGACATAGAGCGGCTATGGCAGCGCAGTGTCGATGCTTTCGGCAAAGTCGACATCTGGATCAACAACGCCGGCGTATCGCATCCACGCCAACGCGCCGGTGAACTGCACTCTCGGGATATCGTCGCCGTACAGCAGACGAATCTCACCGGTGTTCTGCATGCGACTCAAGTTGCGCTGAAAGGTATGTCGCTGCAGCCAGAGGGCGGCACGATCTACAACATGGAAGGCTTCGGGTCTAACGGTATGTCACGACCCGGCATGTCGCTTTACGGTGCCAGCAAGTTCGCACTGACCTACTTCAACCAAGCGCTGCTCAAAGAGCTGTCATCGAGCAAAGTGAAAGTGTGTTACCTAAGTCCGGGCATTGTCGTCACGGACCTGCTCAAACGCGATATGGGCAAAGCGGGCTCGACTGAATTCGAGCGAACTCGAAAGGTCTATGAAATTCTGGCCGATCGCGTCGAAACCGTCTCACCGTGGTTGGTTGAGCAAATCCTGCGTATGCCGGCGAGCGGTGGACGCATCGCTTGGCTGACGAGCGGCAAAGCCGCACGCCGCTTTTTCGGCTCGCTATTCCGCCGGCGTCAGGTATTGAGGCCAGCGGACTTCGCCGCCGACTGAGGGAGCGGACGTCGGGCGATCGCAACGATGCCGGCGACGAAGAGCACAGTCAGCACCGCGTTGAAGATCGGATACTCGAGCGGATACAACCAGTACTCGCGATAGGCTCCGAAGTGCGCGGGCATCTCCGCCGAGCCCCACAGTACGATTCCTGCACCCACGCCGTACCGTAATGCGGGCGCCATACGCACCTGTTGCGTGCACTTGTAAACGAGATAGGCAGCCCAAGCGCTCCATGCCAAGTAGGTCGCCATGACGATCTGGACACCCGTTCCCCGCGTGCCGAAATAGATCATGTAGAGCCAGAACTGATAGCAGAACCACGTCACGAAAATCACTTCCATCGCCGTGATACGCGCGAAGCTGCGATGGTTTTCGGGCGTCGGCATACCGGGTGAAAAACGCAGATTGCGATGGAAGAAGCGCATGAAGTTGCACTTCGTCTGCAGATTAAACACGCCATACAGCAAGAGGATCGCGAACATGATGGTGACCGTTGCCTGCAGCATGTTGGCCTGCGGTGCCGCCGCATAGCCGTCGACTTCCACGGGGAAGGAAGGCATGGCGTAGAGCACCGAAAAAAACTTGAAGGCGTATTCGAACCAACCGATCCAAATCAGCCAGCCACCTAGCATGCCCATCCAGGTCGCTTTCAACTCGTCCTGCTTCAGACCGCGCCACACGATCACGAAACCGACGATGCCGACCACCACCGCCGCCGGATACACACTCTCGGCGAACACCGCCTCCATCACCTTGTAGGCGGTGTGCCCCAATGGCTGCGTCAGGAAGCCGACCATCAAGCCGAGCAAGCCGACCAACGGCTTGCGGTAGAGAGCAGAACTCATGCATGAACCCCCGTTGACTGCATGATTGAAACCGACTTACGGGATCATGCCCACCTTACCCTCGCGACGAGGATCAGCCGCCCCAACCAACCGACCGTCGGACAAACGCCGCACGGCATGCAGACCTGAGCCTTCACCCCCGCGGCTGCGGCTCGTGTCGTGGCCCAACGCCGCAAGACCCTCGAGCAGCTGCGGATCGGCACGACCACGCTCCACCACGAGATTGCCCCGCGCGATCATGTTGGGTAAATCGATGGCGGCTTGCGGCGACAAATTCCAATCGAGCATCGCGACGATGCTCTTGCTGACGTACGCGATGATGTTGTTGCCGCCCGGCGAACCCACCGCGAGTTCAAACTGCCCATCGCGAAACACGATCGTCGGCGTCATCGAGGATCTCGGTTTCTTGCCCGGCGCAACGGCATTCGCGATCGGTACGCCACGATCATCGACCGGCTTGAAGCTGAAGTCGGTCAGCTGGTTGTTGAGAAAGAACCCACCAGCCATGCGCAACGAACCGAAGAGGCTCTCGACCGTCGTGGTCATCGAGACGACATTGCCGCGACGATCCACTACGACGAAGTGACTCGTGCCTGTGACGGCACCAGTGGCATCCTTGCCGCGACGCTTAGAGCCTGGCGGATCGCCCGCCTCGACGCGCGCCATGACCTTGTCGGCGGAAATCAGTGCGGCGCGCGAACGCAGATAGTCTTTGTCGATCAAGCCTGCAAGCGGGACCGCTTCGAAGCGATCGTCAGCCACGTACATGTCTCGGTCGGCATAGGCCAAGCGCTGTGCTTCGATGAAGTGATGCCAGCCTTGGGTCGTCGCGCCCATGCCAGCCATATCGAAATTCTCGAGCGTGCCGAGTACGGATAACACCGCAACACCACCCGACGACGGCGGTCGCATACCGCAGACGAGATACACGCGGTAATTGCCACAGATCGGCTCAAGCTTATTCGGACGGTACGATCGGAGATCCTCGGCATCGAGGCTGCCCGGTATCGCACCCTCACCGACCGCCGCCACGATTTCTTTGGCAATGTCGCCGGTATAAAAGGTCTTGGCACCCTCATCGGCGATGGCGCGTACCGTCTTCGCATACGCGGGATTGACGAGGCGCGCACCGATCGGCAATGGCTTGACGCCATCGACCGTGAGGTAACGACTTGCCGCCGGCGGCAACGGACCCCGCTCGAGCGCAGCGCCGATGATTTGGTGCAGACGCGGCGATACCGCAAAACCTTCGCTCGCGATCGTGGCAGCGCGCTGCCACGGCTGACGCCAAGGCAGACGTC
>JALRHE010000364.1 GCA_023253235.1 Steroidobacteraceae bacterium | reverse complement strand
CGATTCGCTGCGCGACTGGGGCCATGCCCGCGACTATGTGGAAATGCAGTGGCGGATGCTGCAGCAGGAGAGCCCGCAGGACTACGTGATCGCCACCGGCCGGCAGGAGAGCGTGCGGCGGTTCATCGAGCTCACCGCCCACGAACTCGGCTGGGGGGCGATCACCTGGGAGGGCGAAGGCATCCACGAGATCGGCCGGCGCTTCGATATCAGCGCCATGGTGGGCGTCATGGGCACACCCGACTCGGATGCCAAGGAAGAGCTCTACGGGCTCGAGGTGGGCTATCGCGTGAAGGACAACGTCTGGGTGAGCGCGGGGCACAACTTCGTCGGCTTCTCGGACCGCGACCTCGCCGGTCGTGAGCAGACCGAGGAGGGCTGGTATTTGCGTCTGCGCATGAAGTTCGACGAGAAGTCGTTGCAGCGCTGGGTGGACTGACCTGATCGGGTAGCTCAGATCGGGCACCGTTGCCACTGCGGCGATTCCCCTGCACAATCTCCGCTAATCATGCGGAGATTAAGGGGCTATATCCACGAACAGGCTGACTGGCCAGCGTTTCGCTGGGATGCGGCTGCGCTCGCTCCGCAATTGGCCGAGGTCCGACATCGACAGGGGCGGTTGGTCGGACGTATGGAGTCGTTGGGATTCTCGCTGCGCTCTGAAGCGATGCTCGCCACGCTGACGGACGATGTTCTCAAGACCAGTGAAATCGAGGGCGAACACCTCGACCGTGAGCAAGTTCGATCGTCGATCGCGCACCGCTTGGGTCTTGATATCGGTGCATTGACGCCCGCTGACCGCCATGTCGATGGTGTTGTCGAGATGATGCTCGATGCGACTCAAAGATATGCCGTGCCGCTGACCGAGGAGCGTTTGTTTGCTTGGCATGCTGCGCTCTTTCCAACTGGGCGTAGCGGTATGAGCAAAATCATCGTGGGTGCGTGGCGTGACGGCTCTAGTGGACCGATGCAAGTGGTCTCCGGCCCGATCGGTAAAGAGCGCGTGCATTTCGAGGCGCTCGAAGCGGAGAGGCTCCCGTCGGAAATGCGGGCTTTTCTCGAGTGGTTCGAACATGGGCCGATGATGGACCTGGTTTTGAAAGCCGCCATTGCTCACCTCTGGTTTGTCACGATTCATCCCTTCGAGGACGGCAATGGGCGCATCGCACGGGCGGTTGCCGATATGGCGCTGGCACGATCAGAGGTTAGCCCTCAGCGTTTCTACAGTATGTCGTCCACCATTCGCGCCGAGCGAGAGGGGTATTACGAAATTTTAGAGATGACTCAAAAGTCGGATCTCGATATCACGAGATGGTTGTCCTGGTTCCTCACCTGCCTTGAGGCGGCCATCGATAGAGCGGAGTCGACGCTGTCAGACGTGATGGCCAAAGCACGCTTCTGGCAAGCGTTAAAAGATCAGCCGCTTAACGCGCGTCAGCGCATCATGCTCACCCGCCTGCTCGATGGTTTCGAGGGCAAGCTCACCTCATCGAAGTGGGCCGCGATCACCAAGTCTTCCCCGGACACGGCGCTGCGCGATATCACCGACCTGCTGGAGCGCGGCATCTTGGTGCGTGATGTTGGCGGAGGGCGGAGTACTAGCTACTCGCTGGCGCCCTTTTGACATCAAAGTGATATCACCATAATATCGTCTTCGTCGGGACCCAGTCCAACCCGACGGAGGAGTGTCCATGTCGAACGAACCCCGTACCGCCAGCCGCGAGCGCGAGATGCGCGTCCAAAACGGTTGGGTGATGTTGATACCCGTGACCTTGTCGCTCGTGCTGGGTGTGGCTGCGATGCCGCTTGGCGCTATCAATAACGCGCCCGTGCTTGTGGGGCTCGGTATCGTGCTGGTGCTGCTAGCGCTCGCCGGCTGCTTCGGCTTCTTCACCTTGCAACCCAACGAGTCCCGCGTGCTCGTCCTGTTCGGTGACTACAAGGGCACCGTGCGGACCGAAGGTTTCCATTGGGGCAATCCGTTCTATTCGAATGGCCCCTCGTCGACTTCACTCACCACGGTCGGCAAGGGTGAGTCGGCAGTCTCGACCACCAACAAGAAAAATCCGCGCATGAAGGTCTCGCTGCGCTCGCGCAACCTCAACGGCGATCGCCTGAAGGTCAACGACAAGCTCGGTAACCCGATCGAGATTGCGGCGGTCGTCGTGTGGCGGGTGCAGGACACGGCGCAGGCGATGTTCGATGTCGAGGATTTTGAGGACTACGTGCGCGTGCAATCCGAGTCGGCCGTGCGTCACTTGGGCAGCCAATATGCCTACGATCACGGCGAGGCGCACGAGACTACGCTGCGTAGTGGTGCCGACGAGGTGTCGGACGAATTGCGCAAAGAGCTGCAAAAGCGTCTCGAGCGCGCGGGCGTCGTGGTCGAAGAGGCGCGCTTGACGCATCTCGCGTACGCGCCGGAAATTGCGCAGGCCATGCTGCGTCGTCAACAGGCCGAGGCCGTGCTCGCTGCGCGCCATAAGATCGTGCAGGGCGCAGTCGAGATGGTGAAGATGGCGCTCGATGATCTGTCGCGGCAGGGCGTCGTTGAGCTCGACGTCGAGCGTCGCGCGGCTATGGTCAGCAATTTGATGGTCGTGCTGTGTGGTGACTCGGAAGCCAAGCCCGTCATCAATACCGGCACGCTCTACGGCTGACGGTGAGGATCACTCCGGCGTGAGCCGCAAAGCCTTTCTGATGCGTATCGATCCCGCCCTCTGGGCGGAGCTCGAGCGCGCGGCAGCGGCGGATCTGCGCAGCGTTAATGGCGAGATAGAGTACTTGCTGCGCGAGGCGCTGAGACGGCGAGGGCGGGCGCTGCCGGGCGACCTGATGCCGAGCGATCGATCGACTCCAGACGAGGGGTCGTCAAGCGACAATTCGGACTGAAGACGCCCGAAACCGGCTTGCATCCTCGGGCTCCAGTATGTATATATTTCACGTATATACATCGTTCGGGGTCGTCATAAATGAAAACCACCACTGTTTTCATGTCGGGAAACTCGCAGGCTGTGCGCTTGCCGAAAGACTTCCAGGTCGACGACAACCGCTTGCAGATTCTTCGGGTCGGCGATGACATCGTGTTGCGCCGTGTGCCCCGAAGCCTCGCCGATGTCTTTTCGGTATTGAGACAGATGCCGCCCGACTTCATGGCCGAGGGACGCGAGGATCCACTACCGGAAGAGCGAGAGAGCCTTTAAGTGGCGCTTCGCTACCTGCTCGACACCGATACCTGCATCTATCTCGCCAAGCATACGCCGCGCTCGGTTGTCGCTCGCTTGGCATCGGAGCCCGCCGATGCCGCTGCGATTTCCGTCATCACTTATGGCGAGATGCGCTTTGGTGCCGAGCAGAGTTCGCAGCGTCTGCTGGCGCTTGCGACGCTCGATCACTTCGCCGGCATGCTCGAGGTATTACCTTTGCAACCTTCGGTTGCCGTCGCTTACGGAATGATTCGGGCTGAACTCAAGCGCAACGGCAAGTTGATCGATGCCAACGATCTTTGGATCGCCTCACACGCCATGGCGATGAACCTCACGCTAGTTACCAACAACCTGCGCGAGTTTCAGCGCGTGCCGCGCTTGAGAATAGAGAACTGGGTTAACTAACTACCCGAGCGTGTGGAACACGCTCTGCACGTCGTCGTCCTGTTCGAGTTTGTCGACGAGAGCCAAGACCTCGGCCGCTTGTGCTTCGGGCAACTCGGTCGGCGCCATGGGGATGTACTCGTGCTCGGCCGAGATCGGATTGATCTTACGCTCTTCTAGCGCGAGCTGAACCTTGCCGAAATCCTCAAACGCACAGCGCACGACGAGTTGCGGCTCGCCTTTTTCGCCCGTGCTCTCACCCATCTCTTCGAGACCGTGATCGATCAGATAGAGCTCGAGATCGTCCTGATCGATGCCGGCGGGGTCGAGGCGAAACACGCCCATCTTCTTGAACATGAAGCTGACGCTGCCGCTCGTGCCCAAGTTGCCGCCGTGCTTCTGGAAAACGTTACGCACGGTGGCGACGGTGCGCGTCGGATTGTCGGTGGCCGTCTCGACGAGCAGCGCGATGCCGTGCGGGGCGTAGCCCTCGTAGATCACCGTTTCGTAGTTCGTGGCATCGCGGCCGCTCGCGCGCTTGATGGCGGCCTCGACCTTGTCCTTTGGCATGTTGACCGCCCGTGCGTTCTGCAGGATGCGGCGCAACATCGGGTTGGATTGAGGATCCGACCCGCCGGACTTGA
>JALRHE010000338.1 GCA_023253235.1 Steroidobacteraceae bacterium | reverse complement strand
GCATTCGGTTGACCGAAAGTTACGCGATGTACCCGACGGCAGCGGTCAGTGGTTGGTACATCGCACATCCTGATGCGCACTATTTCGCGCTCGGCAAGATCGATCGCGATCAGGTGGTCGACTACGCTGCCCGCAAGGGCGTCTCCGTGGAGGAGGCCGAGCGTTGGCTCGCACCGAATCTCGGTTACGAGCCGTAGCGATTGTCAGCGCGGTTCCGCGTCGTCCAGTTGGCGCAGATAGGCAGCACCACCGAGCGCACGCATCTGGCCCATGATGCGCTCGGTGCGTCGCAATACGTAGGGCGAGGGTTTGGCAGCGCGTAGTTTGATCGGGTTCGGCAGGACGGCCGCTAGCAGGGCGGATTGACGGCGAGTCAGCTTCGCGGCGTCTTTGTCAAAGAATTCTTGCGATGCGGCTTGTACCCCGTAAACGCCTCGACCGAACTGCGCTACGTTGAGGTACACCTCGAGAATGCGATCTTTCGGCCACAGCAGCTCGATGAGGACGGTGAAGTACACCTCGAGTCCTTTGCGCATCCAGCTGCGACCTGACCACAAAAAGAGATTCTTCGCAGTCTGCTGAGTGATCGTGCTCGCGCCGCGCACGCGTCGTCCTTTCGCGTTGTGCTTGACGGCTTTGCGGATCGATTCGAAGTCAAACCCGGTGTGGAACGGAAACAACTGATCTTCGGCAGCGATCGCGGCCATCGCGGCATGCGGTGAGATCTCCTCCAGCGGCACCCAGTCGTACTGGTTTCGGTAGCGGAAGTCGCCATCCGCCATCGCTGCGACTCGCGCCGTCAACATGAATGCCGACGTCGGTGGCGGCAGCCAGCGCAATAGGAGTACCACCACGATCGAGGTGCCGATCGTGATCAGCAAAGCCCGCAGTACACGGCGGGCGATGCCGGCGAGTGTCAGGCCGTTGCCTCGCGGGTGACCGCCAGCATCACCACATCATCTGCAGGTACGTCCGAGTGACCACGTCGGCGCGTAGTCGGCACCTCGGCGATAGCATCGACGACTTCCATCCCGCTCGTCACGCGACCGAATACGGCATAGCCGTAGTTGCCGGGGCTATGGTTGAGAAAGTCGTTGTCGACCAAGTTGACGAAGAACTGCGCCGTGGCGCTGTTGATGTCATTGGTGCGAGCCATGGCGAGAGTGCCGCGCAAGTTTTCGAGACCGTTGGTCGCTTCGTTGCGGATTGGATCGTGTGTTTCCTTTTGTTCGAGACCCGATTCGAAACCACCGCCCTGAATCATGAAACCCGGGATCACGCGATGGAACAACGTGCCATCGTAGTAGCCCTCGTCAACGTAGCGCAGAAAATTGGCACAGGTTATCGGTGCCTCTTTCTCGAACAGTTCGACCGTGAATTCACCAGCAGTGGTTTTGAAACGCAGCATTGAAAGATCATCCTGAAGTGAGATCTGATGTTCGATTGCCATCCGGCAACCATTGTCCTTCGGTCACGCGTTCGTGACCGGCTAAATCGCGATGCGAGACTACGTGAGCATAGCCCCTCGCCACAAGTCGCTGGCGGACCGCCATCCCCTGATCGGCTCCATGCTCGAGACAGAGCCAGCCACCGGCGGTGAGATGCCGCGGCGCGTGCTCGATGAGATGGTGGAGTGCGGCGAGCGCATCGGGGCCTGCCGTCAGAGCGAGCAGCGGTTCGAATGCCAGCGAATCGCCTTTCAATACCGGGTCGTCCGAGTCCACATAGGGTGGATTCGAGGCGATGATGTCGAAGCATTGATCCGACAGCGGCTCGAACCAAGAGCCCTGTCGAAACGTCACCCGACCCGCTACCAGTTGGCGAGCATTCTCCGTGGCGACGGCGATGGCCTTCGATGACACATCGACCGCAGTGCACAGCCACTCGGGTCGCTCATGAGCCACCGTGATCGCGATGATCCCCGAGCCTGTGCCGAGATCGGCCACTTGGATGGATGTCGTCGTTCGACCTTCGCGCCGCTTCGCGAGTTCGTCGCCGTGATGCAAGACTCTCTCGACCAGGAGTTCCGTCTCTGGGCGCGGTACGAGCACATCGCGAGTGACGGCAAAATCGAGTGACCAGAATTCGCGTCGCCCAGTGAGATACGCAAGCGGTTCACCCGAGGCGCGACGAGCCGCCCAAGTTCGTAGTTTTTCGATTTGCTTCGCGTCGATCAGACGCTCGGGCTCCGTGTGTTGCGAGATGAGCGGCACATTTAGGCAGGCGGCGAGCAGCTGCTGCGCCTCGCGTGCGGCGCCATCGCCGAACCCCGCGAGCGTAGCGCGAGTTTCACTGAGCGCTTCGTGCAGAGGCATTCTTTCCATGTATCGAAGTGTGACATGAGCGGCACGTCGTCCGCAGTGTCGGTTGTGGTTTCGACAGGTTTGCTAAAGTGCGCGGGTGAGCGAATCAACTCAGTCCGCACCGCCGCCAGTCGGAGACGTCGTCGCCTTGGCGTACGAGCGTTTTCGCGCAACCTTACTTCGCACCTTGCCGTTTTCGCTGCTGGCGGTGCTGCTCGGTCAATGGCCGTCGGTGTACCTGCTGCAGGGCGGTGAGTCCATGCAGTTGTTCGCTCCGAAGTCGCCGGGTTGGTGGGGCGTCATGTTGATCGCGAGTGTGGGCACGCTTTGGTGCTGGCTCATGATTGCGCGGCGCCAATGGCGTCTCGATCCAATGGCCGTCGATATCCGAGTGGCAACCCGGGTACTGCCGAGGGCGCTGCTGATCCTGTTGATGTCGACTGTGCTCGTGGGCGTGGGCGCGCTCGTGTTGGTGATTCCCGGGATCTACCTGCTGGTTGCCTTGTGGCCCGCGCTGGCAGTTTCCCTGGCGGAAGATGCATCGGCGCGTACAAGCATCGATCGTGCGCTGGTTCTGGTCCGCGGCGCGTGGTGGCAGAGTTTGAGCGTCCTCGTCGTGATGCTCGTGCTCGTTCTCGGGTTCTTCGTGCTCGGCGCGCTAGCGGCGTTCGCCTTGGCAAGTCTGCTGCCGATGTCGGTGGTGACGGCGCTACTGGCGGCTTTTTTCCAACCGTTCGTCACGGCGATCGGTTGGGCGCAGTATCAGGCGCTATGCGAGCGTCAGGCCTCTTCCTCGGCCAACAACTCGCTCTGATATTCCTGCAGTAGCGGTTCGATCAAGTCGTCCAGTCGACCCTCGATAATCTGCTCGAGCTGATACAGCGTCAGGTTGATGCGATGGTCCGTGACGCGCCCCTGCGGAAAGTTATAGGTCCGGATTCGTTCTGATCGATCGCCGCTGCCGACTTGGAGTTTGCGAGTTCGAGCTTGCGCGGCGTCGCGTTTCTCACGCTCGCTCGCGAGCAACTTCGCCTTCAACAACGACATGGCGCGACTGCGATTCTTGTGCTGCGAGCGCTCGTCCTGACACTCCACCACAATGCCAGTGGGCAAGTGGGTCATGCGAACGGCCGAGTCGGTTTTATTGACGTGCTGACCGCCGGCTCCGGATGCACGAAAGGTATCGATACGCAGATCCGCCGGATTGATCTCGATGTCTTCGACTTCATCCATCTCCGGCAGAATGGCAACCGTGACTGCGGAGGTGTGGATGCGACCCTGAGCTTCCGTTTCCGGGACGCGTTGGACGCGATGGGTGCCCGACTCGAACTTCAGCTTCGAGAAAACACCCTGACCGATGACGCGACAGATGACTTCGCGAAAGCCACCGTGCTCCCCAGGGCTCTCACTCAAGGTTTCGATCTGCCAGCCTTGCTTCTCGCCGTAGCGGGCATACATGCGCAGCAAATCGCCAGCGAAGATCGCGGCTTCGTCGCCGCCGGTGCCGGCGCGGATTTCGAGAAACACGTTGCGCGCATCGCGCGGATCGACCGGGATCAGTGAGCGCCGCAACTCCAGTTCGAGGCCGCTCAGCTGCGGCTCGAGTCGTCGAACTTCTTCCTCGCCCATCGCGCGCATGTCAGCGTCGGCATCGGAGGTCAGAACTTCGGCTGCGCGCAGTTCCCGCTCACAGCGACGATACGCCTCGAAACGCTCGGCCATCGGCGTCAATCGCGCGTACTCCATCGACAGTTCACGAAATTGATTCGAGCTGCCGTCGATGTCCGGTGCGGCGAGCAGGCGTCCGACTTCCTCGTACCGGTCGACCTGTTTTTCCAGTCGCTGCCTGATGGTGTCTTTCATTTTCGATCCATGACGCCCGCGGCTTTCCGGGGCAGCGCGATTCTCGGGGTCGCGCCGGTTGATGACAAGCAGGTTGCTGACAAGAGAGCGGCGTGACGGGCTATAGTGTCTTCAAGATGAGTGGATCGCGCTGCTGGATGTGGATTGCGATGCTCTGGTTGCTGACCGGGGCCGCCTCCGCGTCGGCTGAGCCCGGCGACCCGACACGGGTCGAGCCGTCGAGTTCTAAGCAGCCGGATTGTCGGGCGACGGTCGAGTCGCTCGTTCTGGAGGCCTCTGCAGATCGAGATCCGCGGCGTACCGACCGCGCGCTCGATTTGGCCATGGCGTGTCACCACATCCCGGCCGCTTGGCAGATGGCCTCGCGTCTCTGGTCGCTCGACCCGGAGAACCCCGAGGCGCTGCAGCGTGTCGGCATGGTCGCGCTGCAGGCGTGGAAGATTCCTGAGGCGCGCGAAGTCTATGCATCGTTGCTCGCCAAGCCGGACGTCGAGCCCGGGCGGGCCTTGGCCGAGATCCTGCCGCCCTTGTCCGAAGGGCCGCTCGCGCCCGCAGCATGGCGAGTCTTCGGCTCTATGCTCGATCGCGAGACGCTGTCACCGCCGACGATCGCCACACTCGGGCGGATGGCTTGCAACTCGGATGACCTCGCGGCCTGTGCCTCACTGATTTCGTTGGCACGTACCCGCGGTGGTGGTCGTGACGTACGAACCATTCGGTTGGCCGCTGCCGCTGCGGCCGCCCTCGGTGAGGAGAGCACCGCACTGGAGGAGGCGTCACTCGTAGCGCAGGGTGATCCGGTCAACCATCGATTCGCACAAATCGAAACCTGGATCACGCTGGATCGTCTCGATGAGGCTCGCGCGGCGCTTCAAAAAATAGCCACGGCCGATGATGCGTCGCCGGATACGCCATTTCGTCGTGAGGCCGAGCGACGACTCGCGCTGCTCGCTCTGTCGCAGGGTGAATTGTCGGAGGCTGAGCGTTTGTTCAGCGATCGGTTGCGTGCCGATCGCGGTTCGGCGGAATCTTTGTACTACCTTGCGGTGATCGCCGAGCGACAGGGGCGCGCCGATTCGGCCTTGAAGGCTTACTTGCAGCTCAGCGCCGCAGGCGCTGGATTGCCACCGCGGGTGCGCGCGGCACGATTACTCTTCGCGCAAGGTCGGCAAGACGATGCGTTGGCGTTGTTCGATGCGCTCAAGCATCCAGCACGCAACAATACGATCGAAATCGAGATCGCCCGCTCGCGCGCCTTGGCGGAGGCGGGGTTCGGTGACAAGGCGATCGAGAGCATCGAGGGTGCGCTGCAACGCCACCCCGACCATCCCGAGTTGCTGTACCACCAGGCAGTTCTTCTCGATGGAATGGGCCGTACGGCAGCAGGCATCCGCGTGTTCGAGAGATTGCTAAAGCAGCGACCTGACGAGGCGAACGTGATGAACGCGCTCGGCTACACCTTAGCGGATCGGAAGCGCCAGCTGCCGCGTGCCGAGAAGTTGGTTCGAGCGGCGCTCGATCAACGACCGGACAATGCGGCCTACCTCGACAGTCTCGGTTGGGTACTGTTTCGTCGCGGTAAGACGCAGGATGCGTTGCCCTTGCTCGAGCGAGCATGGCGACTGTCCAAAGAAGCCGAGATCGCTGCGCATTGGGGCGAGGCACTGTGGGCGAGCGGTGATCGCGCAGCCGCGCGACGAGTTTGGGCGCAGGCACTCGTGTTATCCCCCGAGTCGAAGCCGTTGCGTGATGTCATCGAGCGATTCGCCGAGCGCAGGTAAGTGCGTCGTCTGTCGATTTGGCGATGCTTCGCCATCCTCATCCTCTCGTCGCTAACAGCGTGCGTCAGCATTCCGCGCTTGTCGTTGCCCTCAGTCGATCTGCCGGTGGAGTGGGCGGCGCGTCAAGTTGCGCTGCAATCGTGGGCACGCTTCGATCTTCGCGGGAAGGTGTCGATCTTGCGCGGTGAGCAAAGTGTGGTGGCTGTCGTTCGATGGCGTCAGCGCGGCGATACGCTGCGCCTCGCGCTAGAGGGGCCGCTCGGTATGGGCGCTTCGGAGTGGTCGTTCGACTCGACCCGGTCCGACGAGGCGCTCCTTGATCTCGAACGTCGGCTCGGCGTTGCGCTGCCGATCGCTTCGGTGCGGTATTGGGCACTCGGTGTGCCGGACCCATCGATTGACGTTGACGCGCTCGAGATCGTCGCCGATCGCGTGCAGTCCCTGCAGCAGCAGGGATGGTCGATCCGATATCTCGACTATGCGCCCGTGCCCGGCGCCCGTTTCGAGTTGCCGCGTCGCTTGCAACTGGAATCGTCCGAAGTGCGCGTGCGAATGTTCATCGATAGCTGGGAGTCGCTCGGGCCATGATCGCCTCCGACCCGAAACGCTGGTGGCCGGCACCGGCCAAGCTCAACCTTTGTCTGCACGTGACCGCGCGACGCGCGGATGGTTACCACGAATTGCAGACGATATTTCAGCTCATATCTTTGGCTGATCAGTTGTCCTTCGATTTGCGTGATGACCATCGAATCGTTCGGCTCGACTACGAGGGCGCCGCGGCGGATGCACTGAGTGGGGTCGGCGAGGATCAGGATCTGTGTGTTCGGGCGGCGAGGGCCCTCCAGTTACGCATCGGCGTCACCGCCGGTGCGACGATCCGGATTCGTAAAAACATTCCTGTGGGTGGCGGTTTGGGCGGCGGTAGCTCCGATGCCGCTACGACCCTCGTGGTGCTGAATGCGCTCTGGCAGGGTGGTTTATCGACAGACGAGCTGGCTGAGATCGGCATGGGCCTGGGAGCCGATGTGCCGGTGTTCGTTAGGGGGTTTTCCGGGCTCGGCGAGGGGGTGGGGGAGCGTCTGACACCCTTAGAACTGCCGAATTCGTGGTTTCTGGTGATTCATCCGGGGGTGTCGATCCCCACTCGGGATGTCTTCCAGGCTCCTGAATTGACACGAAATTCCCCCGTCCTCACAATAGCCGCCCTTTTGGCTTCCGGGGGTCGTAACGACTGCGAGCCGGTGGTGCGTGCGCGCTACCCGGAAGTTGCAGCCGCGCTCGACTGGCTCGGTCGGTACGCGTCTGCGCGGCTGACCGGTACCGGGTCCTGCCTCTTCGCCCGTTTTGCCTCGGCCGCCGAGGCGGAACGAGTCGCCGCGAGGGTGCCGGATGTCTGGCGGGCTTATGTGGTGCAGGGGCTGGCGGAATCGCCGCTTCGGCAGAGTTTGTAACGGTTGGGGTGTCGCCAAGTGGTAAGGCAGCGGGTTTTGATCCCGCCATTCGGAGGTTCGAATCCTTCCACCCCAGCCACTCGATAAGTTTCCCCGTCATCGGGGGAGGGTCGCTTGGACAGTCCGACGTTTGCGCTCTTTACCGGGAATGCCAATCCCGCACTGGCGCAGGAAATCGCCCGTCACCTGAAGGTTCCACTCGGGCGAGCCATGGTGTCTCGGTTCAGTGACGCCGAGGTCAACGTCGAGCTCATCGAGAACGTCCGTGGCCGCGATGTGTTTCTGGTGCAGCCGACGTGTCCGCCGGTCAACGACCACCTCATGGAACTGCTCATCATGGCGGACGCGTGTCGCCGCGGCTCCGCTCGAAGCGTCACGGCGGTCGTGCCGTACATGGGCTACTCGCGCCAGGATCGTCGTCCGCGGGCAACCCGCTCGGCCATTTCGGCGAAGGTCGTTGCCAACATGATGGTCGGTGCGGGCATCGATCGCATGCTCACCGTCGATCTGCATGCCGAGCAGATCCAAGGCTTTTTCGATATTCCCGTCGACAACGTGTACGCATCGCCCGTGTTGCTCGGTGACGCCTGGCGTCAACGCTACGAGAACATGATCGTGGTGTCGCCTGATGTCGGTGGTGTGGTTCGTGCCCGTGCGCTTGCCAAGCGGCTCGACGATGTCGAGCTCGCCATCATCGACAAGCGCCGGCCGAGACCCAACGAATCGAAGGTGATGAACATCATCGGCGAGGTGAAAGACAAGACCTGCGTACTCATCGACGATATCGTCGATACGGCAGGGACGTTGTGCCTCGCGGCGCAGGCTCTCAAGGATGAAGGCGCTCGGAAGGTCGTCGCCTACATCACCCATCCCATCCTCTCCGGCTCGGCCGTGGAGAAGATTTCCAAGTCCGCGCTCGATCAACTGGTGGTGACCGACACCATCCCGTTGTCGAGTGCGGCCAAGCAATGCGGACGGATTCGCCAGCTCACGGTGGCGGGTCTGCTCGGCGAGACGATACGGCGCATTCGCGACGAAGAGTCGGTGAGTTCGCTGTACGTCGATTGA
>JALRHE010000293.1 GCA_023253235.1 Steroidobacteraceae bacterium | reverse complement strand
TTCTTCACGCCGGGCGCAACAGAAGAACAAAAAGCGGCTGCTCGCGCGCAACTCGAAAGACGCGTAAAATTTATCGAAGGACACTTGGCCGACAAACCGTTTTTACTGGGCGAGCATCTCTCGGTTGCTGATTGCTATCTCTTCACGGTGCTGAGCTGGTGCCCCTATATCAAGCTCGATGCAGCCAGCATTTGGCCCGGCCTGAAACCGTATATCGACCGAATCGCTTCGCGACCCTCGGTGCAGACCGCACTCAAGGCGGAGGGGCTCATAAAATGAGCAAGCCCGCTTACCTGCTCGTTCAGGGCAAAGTGACGGACATCGAGGGATTTCGCCTCTATAACGCCGCTCTACCCCCGATCTACCAAAAATTTGGCGGCCACTATTTGACCGTGACACCGGCAGCTAAAGTTGAGATCGCCGAAGGTGAAGCGCGCAACGAGAGTATCTTGATTGCGCAGTTTCCATCCAAGGAAGCCGCCTGGGGATTTTGGAAATCGAACGAGTATGTCGCCGCGAAAAAGTTTCGCGAGGGCAAAGGCACCTTTTTCGTGACGATCCTCGAAGGGCTTGGCTAATTGCGGGTGCCTAGCACCGACATCCATTTGACGAAGCGGCGCTGATCAAACGCGTTATCGTCACGCAGATCATCGAACAAGCGATTGATCTCCGCTTTCTTGCCCTGATCAAGTTTCAGACCCGCGAGCATCACCACCATTCCCATGGCCGCTTGCTCAGCAGCAGCCGGATCCGGGAACTCGCCTCGTCGCGAAGCATCCGTCAAAGCCTGAGCCACGGTATTCATCTGGGCCGCAGACCAGCCGACCGATCCCATCTGCTGCTCGACGGCAGATAAAGCAGTGCGAGTCTGAGTCAACGCGACTCGCAGCGAAGAAGCATCTCCGTGTGCGGCTTTCTGCAACGCAACGACGGCACGATCCAACTCCGTGCGCGACCCCAATTGCAGCGCGACAGCGACGCGGCGCAATACCAGCAAGTGCGCGTCCTGCCATCGTAAATCGCCCGGTGCGATCCCTAGCGCGCTCGAACCCCCGAAGGCGGTCAGACGTAAATCGCGATGGCACGAGTGACAGGCAAAGACGCCAAAATCAGGTATCGGCCCCATGCGTCCGGCGCCATGCTGTTCGATCAAATTGAGCTGACGGCGCGAGGAGTCGACCAAGCCCTTGACCCACAACGCCGAATGATTGGTCGGCGCTTTCTTCCGATAGTGCTCACGACCGCCGCTCGTTCGCCACAGCTCGAGATAGGTATCGAGCTCGAACACGAGTCGCGGATGCCCCGCCGCCATCATGCGATGGTTGGCGTAGCGATTTTGATCACCGACGTGACAACCAAGACAGGTGCTCGCCAACACCTCGGGTTTTTCAAGCGGCACAAGACCATTCGCCAAGTGCTCGCTGCGCGGAATCTGCGGGCTTTGGTAGTGCGTCGCCAACCACTTTTCTGAGCCGCCGTGGCAGCTCTCACAGCCGACACCATCATCGAGTTGGAACTTCACCCCACGCTGCGCAGCAGGTACGGCATCTGAATGGCAAGCAAGGCAAGCGGGAGCTTCGTGCGCGGGACCAATCCCCATGCGACGAGCGATCTCCTGCGATTGCTTGTTGCGTAGCACCTTATAGGCGTTGGAGTGCGGATCGAATTGCGACCACGTGGTGTATTCGTTCTGCAGGGCACTGTCGTAGGCCTTCAACGGCTGGCTTGAACCATGACACAACGACGATGCACAGGTGGCGACGCCTTCATGGCGAAGCTTGGCATCGTCCGCTACTGCGCCGACGGCACACACGGCAGCCAGTCCGAGCGCCGCGCACTTCAAAGGGATGTTCTTCCAACTCATCGTGAGTTCCTCTGCGCCTGCTTCACGGCGGGGTTGTCCTCGACGTACCAAGGCTCGCCATCCTTATCGAGATACAGTCGCTGCATTTCCTGCAGGTTGAACGGGCGTGCTCCGCGACGGCCGAATACAGCGACTTGGCCACCGCTTTCATCCACGGCTCGATCACGCTCGAGCGGTCGAGAAAGGCTAAGCGCTGCCGAACGAGTTGCCTTGTGAGCGATCAGCTCCGGGCGTGGTTCCGGACTAAATCCGTAGAAATTCGGCTGCGAGGACGGGCTCGTCAACTGAACGACCTTCAATCCGCCCTTGCCATCGGCGACATAAGCAAAGAGCGAGGCGTTCGTCGATGCAATCATCACGTCTCGCGAATCGATCAAGCCGCCATCGGCATTCCACTTCTGGAACAAACGCGCAGCATGCGGACGCTTCACATCGATGATGGCCATACCCTCGCGTCCGTTGGCGACGTAAGCGTATGTTCTTGCGACAGTGAAACCGCCAGCATTTGCCAGCGGCACCGTCGCCTCCGGCAACTTGCGCGGACGGGACGGTGTCGTGATATCGACCACTTCGAAGCCACGCGCCGTTGTGACGAAAAGATAGCGGAACTGCAGCGATACGGCACGCGGCGAGTCGAACGGAATCTCAGCAACGATTTTCGGCACACTCGGGGTCGATAGATCCGCAACGACAACTTGGCTATCGGTGACGACATAGGCCAAATTGCCCGCGATGGTCAGATAGCGCGCGCCCGTCAGCTTGCCATTAGGATTCCAAGTGACGAATCGCTTCAGGAAGTTATTCCTGAATTCACCGTCGGCGAGTGTGTTGATGTCGACGAGTACGAGCCCTTCGACCGAATCGGTGATCACAGCGAAGTTGTAGATCGGCAGGAACGGCTGCTCTTGGTTCGCCTTGCGCATGAGGTCACCCTCATTGCGCGGCGGGTGTACTGGCTGTGTTGTCGCGAGCGCCACACAGGTGGCATTCGTCGTCTTGACCTGCGTGTTGTGACCCAGCGGCGAGAACGGCGCGCTGATCAACTTCTGGCTGATACCCTTATTGGCGATGCTCGCCGCATCCAACACGCGCATACCGCGCTTGCCCTCGGCGGAGAACACATACTCGCCGCGCATCTGTACGCAGCCAGCGACATCACCACTCAATGCACTGATGCGCTGCAGTTCACGATCACGGCCCAAGTGCTCGGCATACCACTTTGGATAAGCGTAGCGATGCAGATAGCTGCCGATAACCGCCTGCGGTTCATCCCACTCCGTCACTTCAACGGCCGTGACGCCCTTCTCGGTACCGATCCAGGCATTGAGGCCCGCGAAGTTGATGAACTGCGTACCATAGCCGAGCGTCTGGGCGATGATCGCGTTGTTGTCGCCTTCTTTGGCGAGATGGCAATCACTGCAAGTCTTAGTCTCGGTCTTTCGCTCGGTATGTGGATAGTGCGGGTTCATCGCCTGCGAGCTATAGCCAGAGGCTGCGATCGGCGGCTGCTGAATATAGATGCGCTCGCGGTTGGAGTTGGTCGAAGACAAGACGAGCGCTGACGACGATCGCACCGGCGCCATCTTGCCGCCCTCACTCGGGCCGCGCCAACCGAGCATGAAAATATCTTCACGCAACACCTGCGGGTTATACGTTGCAAAGTTGCGGGTCTCACCACCCTCGTAGCGATGGCGATCCGTCTTGGCGTTCGCCTCGATCGGTAGATGGCAGCCACCGCAGCTCGTGGTCCACGGCGTGTGGCAGGTGTAGCACTCCATCTTGTCGTCGTTGTGGGCGAGCATCTCCCACGGAATATCCGGGCCGAAGTTTTGATTCTTGGCGTCTTTTGCCATCGTCTTGGCGCGAGCAGCCTTCGCGTTGTAGTGAGGATTACCCGGCGTCACCGAGTCCTTCACCTGCGACACTTCCCACTCAAGCCCGGGCGTCACGGCCGAACGTTGAATGAGTGTATCCCCGCGCCACTCGAAGCGTAGTTTGCCATCCGGGTTTCGGATGAGACCGAGCTTTGTCCCAGACTTCGGCGCCGCAGGACCGGACGTGCGCAAGTTGGCGACTGCAGCAGTCGTGCCGTGGCAATCCTTACAGTCGATTTCGACCGCAGCCGCGACGGACCCGTGCAGGTAACCGTTGCCGTGTGAATCCTGAGCGAAATGGCAATCGACGCAATGCATACCGACATCCACGTGGATCGACGACATCTGCACCGTCTTCTTCCACTTCTGCGGATCGTCGTTGGCGATGACGTTACCTTCGGCGTCGAGCAGATTGCCTTCGCGATCGCGCTTGTGAATAGCGCGGAAGTTCCAGCCGTGACCGTGATAGTCGGCAAACTGCGTATCCTTCAACTTCGGGTTTAGCTCGCTGACGCCCTTGAGGAACTCGAGGTCTCCCCACTTGCCACGCGGCGCGGCACCCTCGGGGTTGCGATCGAGCACCTGACGAATTCGTTCAGGCGTCGGGAACTGCTGCTCCTCGGGCCACATGTGCGGAGCATCCGACTCGTAGTCCCACATGGTGTAGCCAAGGAACGAGTTGATGAACATGTTCGGCTGGTGCATGTGACAAATCATGCACTGGCTCGTCGGGATCGAACGCGTGAACGAGTGCGTCAGCGGATGCCCGCTACGATCTTTCGGGATGGTCGGGTCTACCGTCTGCGTTTTGCCATCGTGCCCGAACTTGGCGTACGGACCAGAGTGTCGCGGATCACGATCGTTCGCGTACACCACATGGCAGCTCGTGCAACCCGAGGAACGGAAGTCACCTGGATTGTCGTTGGTTCCCATGAACCACATCAGAGGATCGTTCAGGCGAGTCTTATGGATATTGAGCACCGGCACGGCGATACGACCACCGGTACCAGGGCCACGATTCGATTGCTTGAAGTCGGGTCGACCCGGCTCTTCGAGGCGTTGAATCTGGCCCAAAGAATTTGGAATGCCAGTCTCCGGGAACAGGTTGGTGATGTTACGACCGCCGCGCTCGAAAGCACGAAAGATATCTGCAGGCGGGAGATTTTCCCAACGCGGCAACGGATAGACGCGCTCGACGAGTTCGTGCCGCTCGCGCTGCTCGGCGGTCGTCTTGGCTCCTTCCAGAATTGCGGCTACGCCTTCCTTGGTATAGCTCTCACCCAAAATGTAATTTTTGAAAGGAAGCAACCCGTTGTTGTACGCGGCACCACCCCAGAACATCGTGGCCGTCGCCATCAAGCTGCGCTTAGCGTCATGAATGGTGCGCGAGTGGCATGCTCCGCAAGCCGCATCAGCGGCTCGATAGTCACCCGGGTTCACGAAACGAATGAACTCGTTGGCTTCCTTGTTTAAAAGCGCATATGTGCGTTCCGGATTGGCGCTCGACGGGTGATGCCATGCGGCCGGGTACTTCGGCAGCACATGGGCTGCATCGCGTGCTTCGGCGTATCTGTGATCGTTTTGCTGAGTATCTCGATCATTCGAGCCAATCCAACGAATACCGGCCGAACCCCCATGGCAATCCGTGCAGCCCAGGACGACACCAGGATTGGCGTGCATCGTCGGTTGATCAGTTTTGGCGTGGCAGTCGTTGCAGCCGACACTTTTCGCCGCTGCCTCATCCTGCGTCTGCTTGGCAGGCGCCGGAGGAGCCGCGACATACACTCTTTCGACAACCTCGAGACTCTCTGATGATGTCGCAATCCCAACGGATCCCGGCAGCAACATCAGGCCGGACAGAGTAAGTAGAACAGCGACCAGCTTTTTCATGAATTCGTCAATCAGTAAGTAAGTACGAGGTTGCCGAGCACGGCGTACGCCATGTCGTCTTCGAAGAGATCACGATAGCCGTCGCCGGGCACCAGAGTAGCGACAGATAACCGTCCCACGACGTTCTGGATAGCGAGTGGCCGCCAGATCACGGCGATCGAGGCATCCAATCCGATGTCTTTGTCGATATCGCCTTGTGCGCGCGCGACACGCAAGGTGGCCGTGTCGACGAACTGTAACCAGTTGACGTTGGTGCTCACACGAAGGGTCGGTGTCAGATCGAAATCGGCACCGACACCAATCAGCTTCAAGCCCGGGTTGGCAAAGTTTGATTGACCAAATTCTTTTGACGATCGTAGCGAATTCAGCAATCCGTTACGGCCGGAGAGCGTAACGCGGCCACCACCGATCAGGGGAACCGGTTCGCGTATCCAGAAGCTGGTATCCGCACCAGCGAAGAGCGGATTTTCGAAGATCGCATCGAAACCCTCCGCTCGACCGTCGAAAGGATCAGAGTCGGCCGAGCCCCAAGCGAGTGAGGCTCGTGTGCGGATCCAAGAGAAGTCCTTCGACAACTCCGCTGCGAAAAAGCCCGCGCGAATCTGCTGTGGCCGATCGACGAACGTGCCTCGCTCCGCATCGCCGATGGCGTAGTAGGCCGACGTACTGAGATTCAGGCGGCCGATGTGACCATCGCCGGATAGACCCAGATACGTGACATCGTAGTCACCAGAGCGCTCGACACCGAGCGACACGGGCCGCTGGATGATCCCGTTATCGTCATACTGGATCTGCCCACCTTCGCGGTTGCGATTATGGATGACTGTTCCTTGCGTGAAGAACCCCAACGTCGGCCAGTCCTGCACATAGAGGTTTGCGGCGAAAACGTCATCGTCGCGAAATGAGGCCAGACCACGCGAGAAAACATCGTTCAGGCCGCTATTGGTGTCCTTGTCGAGTCGCCGAAACCACGCGAGGTTGTATTGATAGCGATTGTTCGAACGAATGCCAAAGAGGCGCGCGCCGAACATCGCGTCGTTAAGCAAGAAGCCGCGAAAGTCGGACGTGAACGGTTGTATACCGACACGGATGCTGTCGAAGTCGAAGTTCGGCGATA
>JALRHE010000391.1 GCA_023253235.1 Steroidobacteraceae bacterium | reverse complement strand
GTGCTGCGGAAGCCCGTCGTCTGATCCTGCAAGCCTTGCGTCCGAAGATCATCCTCTGGGCGCTGTTCGGCAAAAGCGCATCCGTCAGTAAATAGCGGCATGGATCTCTACTGGACGCTGGTGTTTCTGCACGTCATCGCGTTCGCGTACTGGCTCGGCGGCGATTTTGGTGTCTATGTGACAGGCGGTTATGTCGCGCGCGCCGATCTTCCACTTGCCGAGCGGCTGCGATTTCTCGACGCCTTGATGAAGATCGACATCTTGCCGCGTACGGGAATTGTGCTGCTGCCTGTACTCGGCTTGCAGATCGCAGCTCTGCGCGGTGCCATCTTTCTGCCCGAGTGGGGGAAAGTCCTCGTCTGGCTTGCGGGTGCAGCATGGGTTGCGATCGTGTGGGGCGTGTTCGCTCGCCGCGGCACACCGCTCGGCGAACGCCTGCAACGTATCGACGTCACGTTGCGTTATGTGGCCATTCTCGCGCTGGTGGTGATCGGTACATGGTCGCTCGTCGAGGTCGGGCCGGTAAAAGAAAAGTGGCTCGCCGCCAAGTTTCTGACTTATGCCACACTGCTCGCGATCGGGTTGTATCTTCGCTCGGTTATCAAGGCGTGGCGTATCGGATTCATTGAGTTGCAGCGTGGCCCGAGCGAGTCTGCCGAGCGCCTGATTGCGCTCGGTATTCAACGAGGACGACGCGGCGCGTGGCTGTTCTGGGCGATCATTGCGCTGACGGCTTATCTCGGTGTTGCCAAGCCATTCTGAAGTTCTGGAGTCGTTACCGTGTCATATTCTTTGGTCTCCTGGGCGCACGTGCTCGTCATGGGTTATTGGCTCGGCAGCGAGTTAGTGATCAACGCGCTCACGCACTACATCGCGCGTACCACGAGTCTCTCGGGTGTCGAGCGCATGCGACTATGGGATTTCCTGCTCGACGTCGATCAGCATGTGCGCAACGCGATGATCATGTCGGTGCCGCTCGGTTTCACGTTGGCGTCGATGCTCGGACTCGTACCGATTGAGGGTGTCGGTATGTGGGCGTTGTGGATCGTCTCCGCCCTGTGGTTCTGGTTCATGTGGATGGTGCACTGGCGCCGCAAGAGTCCGAACGGGGGCGTTTGGGCGCGTTGGGACTGGCGTCTGCGCTATCCGCTCATCGCCTTCTTTGCCGGCAGCGGAGCCCTCTCGTTGATGATCGGTTGGCCGTATCCGGCGCCCTGGCTTGCAGCCAAAGTCTTGTTGTTTGCAGGCGCCATGGTTTGCGGCATTTTCGTCCGCTACTACATCCGCGAGGCTTATCGATCTGCGTTGCCGGCAATCGCGGCAGATCGCGCCACCGATGCGGACAACGAGGAGTTCCGCATCCTCATGATCAAGGGCACTTGGGCGTTGGTCGTGCTGTGGGTGCTGCTGTTCACGATCGGCGCGCTCGGAGCCCTCAAACCCGGCTAGAATTCGGAGGATGAACCTCCGGATCCTGCCTGCTTCCTTGGCCCGCCTGCTCGGGCTCTCCCTGACTTTGTTGTGGCTCTCAGCGTGTCTTTCGAGCGCGGCGCCAAAGGCACCAACGATTACGGAACAGCCGAAGGATCGGACGGGTTTCGTGACCCAAGCGGTCAAGTTCGACTTGGGCGTATCGGGCAAGCCTCCTTTCACGTTCCAGTGGTTCCGCAATGGAGTCGCCATCGCCGGTGCGACGGATCCCACCTACGTCACCCCTGCGTTGACCTTGGCGGACGAGGGATCGAAATACTCGGTACGAATCTCCAACGCCGATGGCTCGGTGACGAGTAACCAAGCCACCCTGACCGTCAAACCCGGCCCGACTCTGACGGGTCAACCCACCTCACAGTCGGTCGCGCTCGGCGCGAGCGCGAGTTTCACGGTGGCCGGTTCGGGCGAGCAGCTCGTATACCAGTGGTATCGCGACGAGTTGCCGATCAGTGGCGCCAATGCGGCCACCTATACGATCAGCGCCACGACCGCTGCGGATGACGGCGCCGTGCTGCGTGCGTACGTCATCAACCCGGGTGGATTCGTCGTCTCGCAAGCGGCGACATTGACCGTCAGCGCGGCTCCCGCGATCACCATCCAGCCGGTCTCGCAAACGCTCATTGCAGGAGATGCGCTCTCACTCGGCGTATCGGCGACGGGCGGCAATCTGCAATATCAGTGGCGTCGCAACGGCACGGACATCAGCGGTGCGACGAATCGCGTCTTGCGCATCGCGTCGATTTCGAGCGAAGACAACAACGCAGTGTTCTCGGTGGTCGTGCGCAACGCGCAAGGTTCCGTAACGAGTGCCAATGCGACCGTCACCGTGGTTGCCGGCGGGGTCGCTGCGTTGCCTAAAGCGGCGGCCGATGTCGCAGTTTCGGATACCGGGGTGATCACCGGCGGATTCGTACTCGTGCGTCGCAGCAACGGCAGCGTGGCGAGCT
>JALRHE010000245.1 GCA_023253235.1 Steroidobacteraceae bacterium | reverse complement strand
GTTGCCCCCCGGGCGGCCAGACGACGATTCGTCGGCTCGCAAGTTTGCTGCAGATAGACGAACTCGCCTTGGATCCGGAGTGCGGCACTGAGGGGCCTGCGATGGTGGCGTACATCGATGCTGATCGCTGTATCGGTTGTGCCCGCTGCCTACCGCCCTGTCCGGTCGATGCGATCATCGGCGCACAGCGGCAGATGCATACGGTACTAAATGATCTTTGCACCGGATGTGAGCTGTGCATTGCACCGTGCCCGGTGGACTGCATTTCTTTGATACCACGTGATGCGCTGCGACCGCCGTCACGCGAGCCTGCCGCGATCGAAAACCTCCAGCGCTACGAAGCGCACGAAACTCGCCGGACCCGACGCGAACAAGAACGAACCGCACTGCTAGCGGCGCGCAAACGCCGTATCGACGCGGTGGCGCCGTGAAACCCGAGGCGCGTCAGCAGATGTTCGCGCGCCTGCGCGCCGAGAACCCGCACCCCACGACCGAGCTCGAATACACCTCTGCTTTTGAGCTGCTGATCGCCGTCATACTCTCGGCGCAGGCGACGGATCGCGGCGTGAATATCGCGACGCGCAAACTGTTTCCGATCGCCAATACGCCGAAAGCTCTGTTAGAGCTCGGCGAAGAAGGTCTGCTGCCTTACATCCGCACCATCGGTCTCTACAAAAACAAAGGCAAGAACATCATTGCCACGTGTCGTCTGCTGATCGAGCAACACGGTGGCGAAGTCCCGCGCGAGCGCGAGGCGCTCGAAGCACTACCGGGAGTCGGTCGAAAAACGGCGAACGTGGTGTTGAACACTGCGTTTGGCGAACCGACGATGGCCGTCGATACCCACATTTTCCGTGTGTCGAACCGTACTGGTCTCGCACCCGGCAAGACCGTTCTCGCGGTCGAAAAAAAGCTACTCAAGAACGTCCCAGCCGAATTTCTACAGGACGCCCATCACTGGCTGATCTTGCATGGACGATACGTGTGCAAAGCGCGTAAACCCAACTGCCCTGCCTGCTCGATCGCCGATCTTTGCAGCTACCGACGCAAAACCCGCGCCGACTAATCCGGACATTCCCGAGCATGTTTTTTGACAAGACCCGCGATGATCTGCGTCGAGACTGGCTGACGGCCTGGCAACGTCACGCTGCACAGTTACCGTTGACGCCGCTCGAAGCACAGCTGGTCGATCTCATCGCCTTGCATCCCGAGTACCACGCGTGGCTCGAGCGTGGCGATGAGGTCTTGCAACACGAGTTTGCGCCTGAGGGTGGCCGTATCAACCCGTTTTTGCATCTATCGATGCACATGGCGTTGCGCGAACAGGTCGGCACCGATCGGCCGCAAGGGATCCGCGCTGTACATGCCCGCTTGGCCGCACGCAGCGATGTGCATGAAGCCGAACACCAGATGATGGAAGCGCTCGGCCGCGCACTGTGGGAAGCACAGCGCGCCGGCCGCATGCCCGATGAGCGAATCTACCTCGAAGATCTTCAGCGACTCGCTAGCCGCTAGCCGCTTCCCTCGAGGCTACTTGCGCTTCGGCATGTAGAGATCGGTCAAGGTCCCCTCGAAGGCCTCTGCCGCCATCGCCACCGACTCCGATACGGTCGGGTGCGGATGGATGGTGAGTCCGACGTCGGCCGCATCCGCACCGAGCTCGACCGCCAACGCGACCTCGGCGATGAGTTCGCCTGCGTTCGGACCCACGATGCCGCCACCGATGACGCGGTGTGTCTGCGGATCGAACAACAACTTGGTGAAACCCTCGTCGCGACCTTGAGCGAGTGAGCGACCGCTCGCCGCCCACGGAAACACGCCCTTCTCGTACGGGATACCCTTGGTCTTGGCTTCGGTCTCCGTCACCCCGACCCACGCGATCTCAGGATCGGTGTAGGCAACCGACGGAATCACCCGCGCATCAAAGGCTCGCTTTTCACCCGCGATCACCTCGGCGGCGACCTTGCCCTCGTGCGTCGCCTTGTGGGCGAGCATCGGCTGACCCACGATGTCGCCGATCGCAAAGATGTGCGACACATTGGTGCGCATCTGCTTATCGACGGCGATGAAACCGCGCTCATCCACTTGGACGCCGGCAGCATCCGCACCGATCAGACGTCCATTCGGCTTACGACCCACGGCCACGAGAACACGATCAAACAATTGGGGCTCGGGAGCCGAGTCACCCTCGAAGGTGACCTTCAATCCGTTGGCCTGGGCTTCGACAGCTTTGACCTTCACTCCGAGCAGGATGTGCTCGTAGCGCTTACGCAGTCGCTTCTCGAGCGGTTTGACGAGATCCGCATCGGCGCCCGGCATCAATTGCTTCAGCCACTCGACGACACTGACCTTCACACCGAGGGCGTCGTATACGCAACCCATTTCGAGTCCGATGATGCCGCCGCCGATCACGAGCATGCGTTTGGGCAGATCCTGCAACTCGAGCGCCCCGGTCGAATCGATCACGCGTGGGTCATCGGGCACGAATGGCAGCTTCACGGGTTCGGAGCCTGCGGCGATGATGCAGTGATCAAAGCTTAAGGTGCTCTTGGATCCAT
>JALRHE010000230.1 GCA_023253235.1 Steroidobacteraceae bacterium | reverse complement strand
ATGACCGTCTGCATCGGTGGCAGCACTCCGATCCGCAAGGCGGCTTCGGTTCTGATGTCGTAATTACCCATACCCTCAAGCGTGAACAAACCGCGCTCGCTCTGCAGTGCGGTATCGTTCCCGCGCAGCGGCCAGCGGAAGTTTTGCCAGCGTCCGCTGAGAGCGAGCACGGGACCGGCGTCTTCGAAGGTCACGGTCCCGCTGGTGTCGATGCGTAGCCGGCTCGGAGCATGCGCGAGTGTCAGCATCCGTGCCTGTAGGGTGTTGCGAGCGAAGGTGCCGTCGAACTCGACGTCGATCGGGCCGGCATCGAGGCCGGGTGAATCGAGAGATCCGATGGCGCGATAGCCCGCCGAATCGAAATCCAGGGCAAGCGTGCCGGTGATGTCGCCGAAAAAAGCGGAACCGCCGAAGCGGGTGAAGTCGAGCTTCGACACCTTAGCTGCGCCGCGCAAGTTCCACGGCGGCAAGGCATGCAAACTGGCTTCATTTAGCTCGGCAAGGAAGGGCTCTACGAGCCCCCCTTTCAGCGGTAGATTTTCGAGATCTCCGTCGGTGCTGACGCTCGCAACCCAGCGAGGGCCGCGTCGAGAGGCGAACGTTGCCTTAGCCTGCGCTTCGAGACCAAGCGGCATAGCTGCTTTGAGAATGCCGTTTGCTTCCAGTTCGATATTGCCGAGAGAGCCTTTGGCATCGCGGATCCAAATACGACGCTCTCGGATCGTTCCGTGCGCCGTCACTTCTTTGAATATAACCGGCGATCCCGTCGGCAGCTTGATGGTGGTCGACCGCACTCGGGTCTGGCGTGCCTCGAGTGTCAGCAGGCGCGGCAGAAACGGCTTTGCTTCCTTCGGGGGCGGCTGGTTTCGCGGTTGTGGTGCAATCTCGAGATCGCGAACTTCGAAGTCGGTGACGTCGATGGTTTGCCACAGCAGGGGCAGTAGTTCGAGTCGAGCGCGGATACCGTCGATACGCAGATAAACGAGATCATGCTCGATGACGATACGCTCGACGGTGAAACCACCCGCCAACGTGCCGCGCACATTGTCGATCTGCAGCTTTTCTAAGGATCCAGTTTTTTTCGGCAATTGTGCGACGACATAGCGAAGCGCAGCTTCCGAGTGCCCGAGCATGAATAGCGCCATCACCGGCGTGCTGATCAAGAGCAGCAACAGCAAGCCGGCGACGATCGATAAACGTTTCACGGTCGGCATATCACAGCTTCGGCGAGAAATTCAGATGCAAACGTGGGCCGGCAGGGGTGTCGAAGCCGCTCTCTACGCCACAGCGTGGATCTGGACGGAGACTGCGACAAGCAGGGTTGGTTAAGGGTTGTGCGATATCGATCCCCAGGGTGACGACGGGCAAGCGTAGTCGCAGACCGATGCCGGCAGAGTATTGCAACGGGTCGCCGAAGTTATCGAACGCATTGCCGACGTCGACGAACGCGGCAATGCCGAAGTTGCGTGGCAGATCGCGGATGACTTCGGCCGTGGCCGTCAACAGGTGACGACCGCCGACTTTGGCGCCGAGCTCATCGGTTGGCGAGAGGTCGGTATAGCCGAACCCGCGCACACTGCGATCACCGCCGGCGAAGAAGCGTTCCGTACCCGGCAGATTTTCCGTCGCGGATACCCAAGTTGCCCCAAGCTGACCACGAAGAAAGAGGTGCCACTGGGGCGCTATGTCGAAAGCGCGTTCGCCTTCGATACGCAGTTGCAAATAGTCATCGGGCGCACCGAGATTCTGCGTCGAGCCACGCAGCTCAGCCAACAGCCCTCGCGAAAACAGCGCTTCACCGAGATACCCGCGTGGCACCGAAGCAAAACTGATGCCTGGAATGACGAGCGTGTCACTGGTATCGAGAGAACTGTCACGGCCGGTATTCGTTGTCGCCGTCCGTACCCGGCTCACTGAAGTAAAAAACACCCGTGGCCAGTTACCGCGTACTTGTGTGATCGACGGCTGCAGTCGAGTCGTTCGGGTATCGAGATCACCCAACTCGTCGCGTGAGTAGCGCCACTCGGTGGTGAATTTTTCGAGTGCGGGATCTCCGATGGGAACGAGATAACGCGCTTCGAAAGATTGTTCGACTTGTGCCGCTTTCAATTCGGCGCGCAGTCGATGTCCTTTGTCGTTGAGGCGTCGGTTCTCCCAGGTGAGGGTGCCGCGCGCACGGCTGTCGGTCGCGAATCCCACACCTGCAGAATAGCGATTACGCCGATTGGGCTCTGTGCGAATGCTGACTGGGATGAGGCGCGTTTGCGCATCCGGTTCGCCCGCGAGTACTTCTACCGTCGAAAAATACTGACTGTCATCGAGCGCGAACTGCGTGCGTAGCAGTTGAGTGGCATCGTATGGCGAACCATCTTCGTATCGTAGATAGCGTCGTAACAGGCTCTCGTCCAATGAGCGTTGTTCGATGAGAGTCGAGCCGAAGCTGTAGCGAGGTCCGGTTTGCAAAATCAGCGTGGCTGTCGCGGTTTTCAGCTCCGGGTCGACCCGCAGTTCGCTTGTCGTCAGCTGCGCTTCGACGAAACCGAGTGTGGCGGCGGTTCGACGCAAAGAATCTTTGATCGAATCATACGCGGCATGATCGAGTCGCATCCCGACGCGTAGCGGCGGGTCCCGCAGTATTTCCGAAAACGCCGGGTGTTCGATGCCGGGCCCGTCTACTCGCAGGATCACCTCCTGCATCATGACCGGAATGCCCGTATCGATCTGAAGACGAGCACGCCAACGGGTTTCGTCGACTTTTTCGACGAAGGCTTCCACCTTGGCTTCGTAATAACCGAAGGGGCGCAAAGCGGCAGCGGCTTCGCGAACGGCGCGCTCCTGCAAACGCTCGACGAGATTAGCGTCGAGATCGTCGCGGCCCTTGTAGCGCTCGAGGCTGAGATAGGCGAGCACGTTGCGCCGGAGCTCGCCGTCCACACCATTGATCTGGATGTCGATGTCGGCGCGGGCGGGCCCGCCGGGTATCACCGACCATAGGGCTGCCAGCACTCCGGCGCATGCCGCACGACGACGATTTTTCGAGGTAAGCGAGGGCAGCATCGTGCCCCGATTCTACTTCAGAGGCTCGCTGCTACGGGCGGCCACTTGGCGCGTGTTCCCTGCCAGCGGATTTGTCCGTCCGGCTGCCCCGAGGAACTGTACCGGCGCTCTTCGAGCCACCAGTTTCCGCGCCGATCAAGCAGCAGCAGGGTGGAGCATCGGGTTCCGTAACCTTCGGTGTGCACGAAGGGTGAGGAGAGGATCGACTCCCACTCGGCACCGACACCGGTATCGGGCAAGAGATCGAGCGCGGCACGCTCGCGATCAGCGAGTGCATGCCAGAGCGGAGCAGGATCCACCGCGCCTGTGCTCGACCAATCGGCCAGCGCGCTGCGCAGCCGGAGCAGCTTGGGCCAGGGGGTGTCGAGCACATGATTGCTCAGTGCATGTATGCCAGCGGGTAATCGTCGCGCGAACTGGGC
>JALRHE010000187.1 GCA_023253235.1 Steroidobacteraceae bacterium | reverse complement strand
GAACGCGGCAAATGAGTCGCGATCGATGTTCGTCGATCTTGTTGCCGTCGGCGTCGTAATAGCGATAGACGCCTTCCCACACGCCCTCCTGGCGAGCGAGCAAGGGCATGTGCGCGCGCAAATCGAAAGTCATGGTGCTTGGCCTCCTTGGCGAAAGGACGCGCAGGCTAACATCCACAAATTGTTCGTGAAGATCATGCAGTGAGCTGGGCAAGCCGTTATTCTTGCGAATTGTCCGGCCTGCGGGCCCTTTACAGCAGCGAAACCATTCCATGACGGCCGAAACACCAATTCGCACCAGCGACGCCCTGCGCAATGTTCGTTACGAAATTCGCGGCAAGCTCGCTCGACGCGCACAAGAGCTGGCGCGGAAGGGCTATGAAATCATTTCATTGAACATCGGTAATCCGGCATTGTTCGGTTTTCGCACGCCGGAGACGATGCGGCTCGCCATGATCGAGAATTTTCCCGAGAGCGAGGGCTACTGCCACCAGAAGGGAATCTTTCCGGCACGCGAGGCCGTCGTGATGCAGCAGCAGGCGCGCGGCGTCACGGGTGTCAGTGCCGAAGAAGTGTTTATCGGTAACGGCGTCAGCGAACTGATCGATCTGTGCCTTCGCGCCATGCTGAATGACGGTGACGAGGTCTTGGTGCCGAGCCCCGACTACCCATTGTGGAGTGCGGCGGTGAATCTCAACCGCGGCAAGGCGGTTCATTATCCGTGTCATCCGGAAAACGGCTTTATCCCGGATGTGGACGAGTTGGCGGCGCTCATCACGCCACGTACTCGAGCGATCGTCGTCATCAATCCGAACAATCCGACAGGGTCGGTCTATCCGCGTGCGGTCCTCGAAGGTATTGCGCGACTCGCCGAGCAGCGCGGCCTCATGCTGCTGTGCGACGAAATCTACGATCAGATTCTGTACGACGATGCCGAGTTCGTGCCGATGGCAAGCCTTGTACACGATACCGTCTGTGTGACGATGTCGGGTCTCTCGAAGGTGTACCGCGCCTGCGGATATCGCGTCGGTTGGGCCGTCGTCTCCGGCAAGGTATCGGCTGCGCAGGACTTCCTGAGTGCACTCGAGCTGTTGGCGTCTTTGCGCTTGTGTAGCAACGTGCCGGGTCAGTGGGCGGTGCAGACCGCTCTCGGTGGCTATCAAAGTATTCGCGAATTGACTCGGCCTGGTGGTCGCTTGTTCGAATCGCGTCGCGCGATCGTCGAGGCCGTGGCAGCGGAACCTTCACTAGAGCTCGCGACGCCGCAGGGTGCGTTGTACGGCTTCGTCGGTGTCAACGACTCGATCGAGAGTTTTGATGACGAGGCTTTCGCGCTCGATCTGCTCGAGCGTAAGCATGTGCTCGTTGCGCCGGGTACGAGTTTCAACGTGCCGTACAAGAATCACTTCCGCATCACCAACCTTCCGGATGCAGCGCAGCTACGCACCGTTTTCGCACGGATGAGCGAATTGCTCGCCGAGTATCGCTCACGCCCGCCGACACCGGTGGGGCGGGTGGTCGACGCGAGCGCCCGTTTCCGAGGTTGATTGGGACCGTTTGACGACATCGCCGATCGTCTTCGGGAAGGATCGGGGCTGATTGTTCCGACCCGTTCGCGGGCTGCGGCGATTCGACTCGCTTACGCTCGCGAACAGCTGCGCACGCTCGAGGTGTGGCGCACGCCCCTCGTGACCGCCGTCAACGGCTGGTTGGCTTCTTTGGTTCGCGAAGCCTATCTCCACGATGGTGATCGTTTCCGGCGTCCGCTCGGACCGCACGAGGAGTGGTGTCTTTGGAACGATGCGGCTCGTGAGCTGCTGTCGGGGCGGGATGATCCTCGACCGTTCATCTGGTCGGTCGATGCCTTGGCCGATGCACTGCAACGATCCGCACGGCTTTGCAGTGAGTGGCGGATCGACGATGCCCGCTTGGCGCGACACGGCTCGACGGAAGCGCAGTGGTTGCTAAGCGCTCGCCGAGCCGTCGGTGCAGCCGCACGCGAGCTGGAAGCGAGCGTCTCATTCGAGCAGGGAGAGCTGTTGCTTGGAGGGTCGTTGGTCGTGAGCGATCGACCGGCGTCCCATCAAACCTATTTAGGCGGATTGATCCCGCCGCTGCTGCGCGACTTGTTCGCCACCCAGGGTGTCACGGCACTGCAATCCGTCGCTCGCGCAGATGCACAGGTGATCCACCACCGACTCCCGACGCCGGCGGATGAGATCGCTGCCGCGGCGGAGTGGGCGCGAGCTAACTTGGAACGGAATCCCGATGCGCGACTGTACGTCGTCGTGCCGTCGCTCGAAGCCCATCGCGCCGAAGTTGAGAGCCACTTCTCCTCGCAACTGACACCCTCGCGCTGGCGCGATCCGGACCTCGAGACACTCTTCGACATCGAGGGTGGACGTCCACTGTCCGAGTATTCCGAACCGCGCCAAGTTCTGCAGATGTTGCGCTGGTTGGCCTCGTACGCGGAGGCTGAAGCGTTCGCGCGCTTGCTCGAAGGCGATGTGTTCGACGATTTGTCGATGTCGGCTCGTGCGAGATTGGCCGCGTTGTTGCGCCGTGACCCTTTCGAGCGGCGTTCCGCCGGCGCTTGGCTCGCGGTGTTGGCCCATCTGCGAACGTCGATCGCGAGCGACACGGCCGTCGCCGAGGCCATCGTCTCGCGACTCGAGCGTATGCATGCCGAGTTCGAGCGCGCCGAGCAGCGCTGGGCAGATCGTTTCGCCGTCATCGCAAAACTGGCGGTGTTCGATCATCGGCCCGCACGCGACTCGACCACGCGTCAGATTCGAGAGCAGTGGCGTGAGTTGATGCAGGCGTTTGGCGATATCGAGCGCTCACGTCCCGCTGCCAATGCGCGGCAGAGCGTGGAGCTGATCGCCTCGTTGGCGCAGCGCGAGTTCGTCGCGCCATCTCGCGGTGAGCTACCCGTTACCATCACGCGTTCGCTCGATCATCCGGGCGTTCGCTACGACGGAATCTACGTGTGTGGATTGCAGGCCGATGCGTGGCCGTCACCCGCCCGAGCCGACCCGTTCGTGCCCTACCTATTACAACAAGCACTCGGCGTTCCGGAGTCGAGTGCGCTAGGCCAGTCGCAGCGCGCTCAGTTGGCGATGCGTCAGTGGGCTGAATCGACGCCGCAGTTGCATTACTCCAGTGCGGCTCGCGATGGTGAAACGGAGTTGCAGGCCAGCCCCTTGTTACGTGCGTACCATGATCGGACCGAGTCCTCGCCGCGCTCGTTCGCTCGACTCCGGCGTGGCGCGCAACCGCGACTCCCGATCTCGGAGCCGGCCGACAACGTGGGGAGTCCGTGGGATGCCGCCCGCCGTGTCCCCGGTGGTGCCGAAACCCTCGCGACGCAAGCGTTGTGCGACTTTCGAGCTTACGCGGAGCGTCGTCTGCTCGGCCGTCTAGAAGACGAACTCGAGCCCGGCATTTCAGCGCTGGTCCGCGGCAGCTTGCTGCATCGGGCGCTGCATGTGCTGTGGCGTGAGCTCATCGACTCGGAGCGCCTGCGTGCCCTGAACGCTGACCAACTTGACGCCGTGATCGAGCGGAGCTTGTCGGAGGCGATGAGCGACCCATCTTTGTCGACGGGTGTCGATGGTGCAGAGCCGCTCGCGCAGCAGCAGTTACTCGCTCGCGAGCGACGTCGTTCGGCGCGGGTCATTCGACGCTTACTAGAACTCGAGTTACAACGTCCGCCATTCACGGTTCAGCACCGCGAGCATTCGGTGTCTTTGACACTGGGCGATGCACGATTCGAGCTTCGGATCGATCGGATCGATCGCGTTCGCACCGCAACAGGATCACCGGGCTTGATGATCCTCGACTACAAGAGCGGTCGACATCGTTCGCTGACTTTTTCGCTCGCCGAGCTCGATGCGGTCCAATTGTGGCTGTACGCGCTCTGCGTCGAAACCGAGGCGCAAGAGAGCATCATCGCGCTTGCCAACATACATTTGAGCTCCGCGTCGTGTAGCTACGTGGCGTCGACGGCGGACGACGATTTGTTACCCGGCGTCAAAGCGGGCATCGCCTGGTCGGATCAACGCGACGAGGTTCGTCGTGAGCTTGCAGCGTTGGCGTCGCGTTTCATGCGCGGTGTGGCCTCGGTCCGACCGAGCCGGCGCGCGTGTCGGTATTGCGACTTGCAGGGCTTGTGTCGGCGCGCCGAACTGGGCGGTGATGCCGTCGATGAACTTGAGTCGGAAGAGGGCGCCGAATGACGCTGCTCGAGAACGATGCCAAGGCGCGAGCCGATTCGCTCGACATCACACGCTCGCTGATCGTGCAGGCACCAGCCGGTTCGGGTAAGACGACACTGCTCATTCAGCGCTATCTGCGTCTACTGGCAGCGGTGGATGAGCCCGAAGCGATTCTGGCCATGACGTTCACGCGCAAAGCGGCCGGCGAGATGCTCGCGCGAGTCGAACAGGCGCTCGCACAGGCTGCACTGCCCGAGTCGACTTGGCCCGATGATCCGTCCAAACGTCAGACGGTGTTGCTCGCACAAGCCGCGTTACGACATGCCGAGTTACGCGGTTGGCAGTTGCAAGACACACCCGGTCGCCTGCGCATCCAGACTATCGATGGTGTCCACCGCAGTCTTGCGGCGGCCGTACCGATCAGCGCCGGCGGCGCCGGACAGCTTGCGCTCGCGTCACAGCCGATGTTGCTATACCGCGAGGTGGCCCGTCGCAGCCTGCGCGAGGCCGAACTCGATGCCGATTGGGCATCCGCCTCCGGACGACTGTTCGAACATCTCGACAATGCCTGGGCACGGGTAGAGGAGTTGCTCGCCAAGATGTTGGCGCAGCGCGCACGCTGGTTACCGCATCTGGTCGGACGCCGTTTCGATGATTTGTCGCGGGAGCTCTCAAAATCGATTGAGCAGGTGTTGCGCGAGTTGCGGGCTCGGTTACAAGAGGCGTTCGACACAGAGGGACGACGT
>JALRHE010000385.1 GCA_023253235.1 Steroidobacteraceae bacterium | reverse complement strand
AAGGAAGCCTTCGTCGAAACGGTCGTGCCACTGGCTGCGGGCAAACCGATGGCCGAGGCGCTCGATTTGAACGCGGCCGTTCGTCGTACCGATTACAGCACCTCGGGTGCGGTGACGACTTGGAAGGTGGGTCTGACGTATTCGCCGAATGACGACGTTCGCTTCCGCTTGACCCGCTCACGCGACATCCGTGCGCCGAACCTCGGCGAGTTGTTTGCAGCCGGCACATCGAACACCAACAACGTGCTCGATCCGTTCAACAACAACGCGAATACGCAATACCGTGGTGTCAACCGAGGTAATCCCAACTTGCTGCCTGAAGAGGCGGATCAGTGGGGCTTCGGTGTCGTGCTGCAGCCGGCTGCTTTGCCGGGGTTCAACGCGTCGGTCGACTACTACGAAATCGATCTCGCGGGTGCCATCGGCTCGCTGCCTGCACAGGAGATCGTCGATCGTTGCTTCGAGGGTAACCAAGTCTACTGCGCAGCGATCACTCGCGGCGTGGCAGCAGGCGGCACGAACATCATCACCGAAATCGCTATCTCGCCCTTCAACTTGGCGGAGCGCATCAATCGGGGTATCGACCTCGAGTTGAGCTACCAGATGGATGTTCCTGGTCTTGCGGGTAACGATGGCAACTTGCAGTTGCGCGGTCTCGTGACCCATTACCTCGAAAACTACCAAGACGATGGCATCGTCACGCCGACTGACTCGGTGGGTAGCAATAGCGGTGACGGTCCGCCGGACTACATGTACCGTCTGACGGCGCGTTACAAGTCAGGTCCGTATGCGATGACCGTGACTGGCCGCGGCATCAGCTCGGGTGTCTACAACACGGCTTGGGTCGAGTGCACCACGGGGTGCCCGGCATCGAACTCGTTCAACCGCACCATCAATGACAACAGCATCGATGGTCAGTTCGTCGTGGATGCCAACCTCACCTATACCCTCGAGCGTGCGAATGACTCGTCCTACGAGTTCTTCCTGAATGTTCGCAACCTGCTCGACAAGGATCCGCCGATCGTGGCGCCGGGCCCCGCCGGTAGTGCTTATGGCACGCCGTCGACCAACCCGACTTTGTTCGATCAGTTGGGTCGCAACTTCCGAGTGGGAGTTCGTTTCAAGCTATAAGCCGGCGGCCGCGTGCGGAGCGTCACTGCTTCGCACGCGGCTCGTTTTGGGGGTTGCATGTCGATCCGGGTGAAAATCGTTGCTCTCGCGCTCGCCGTCTGGTCGGCTTCTGCTTCCGTGCTGGCTGTCGAAGTACCGAAGACCATTCGCTACGAAGTAGAGGCGAATTGGCCCAAGCTTCCGCTGCCGAATAATTGGGTGATCGGTGAGATCGGCGGTTTGTTCGTCGACGCCGACGGTCTGATCTGGATCGTCAATCGCCCGCGAACGTTGAATATGCGTGAGTTGAGTGCGTCGCGAAATCCGCCCGCGTCGCGCTGCTGTGTCGCGGCTCCGCCTGTCATCGCGTTTGATCGCGAGGGCAACGTCGTGCATGCCTGGGGTGGTCCGGGTGAGGGCTACGATTGGCCTTCTATCGAGCATGGAGTCACCGTCGATCATCGCGGTCACGTTTGGATCGGTGGCAGCTCGACACGAGTCACTCCCGAAGGGCTCAAGCCTGATGGGATGGTTTTGAAATTTACGCGTGAGGGTAAGTTCCTCATGCAGATCGGTCGCGCCGATGGAAAGCGCGACAGTCGCGATACCAGTCAGTTGTTCGGTGCGGCAGCGATCGCCGTGGATCCGAAAACCAACGATGCCTACATCGCCGATGGCTACGGCAATCATCGGGTCATCGTCTTCGACGCCGATACGGGTGCTTACAAGCGACTGTGGGGTGCCTACGGAAAGCCGCCCACGGATGACGACGTGCCGCGCTACTCACCGAATAATCCGATCTCACAGCAGTTTCGTAATGTGCACTGCATCGCCGTGTCACGTGATTCTTTGGTCTATGTTTGTGATCGCGACAACAATCGCATGCAGATATTCAAGACGGATGGCAGCTTCGTCGCCGAGCATCGCATCGGCACCGAGACCTTGCCGCCGGGTACCGTGGGTGACATCAGTTTCTGGCCCGATGCCTCGCAGACACTGATCGCCGTGACGGATATCGGCAACTTTCAGATCCGTATCCTCCGCCGCAGCGATGGGTCGGAAGTTTATCGCTTCGGTGAGTATGGGCCTTGGGCGGGTCAGCTCAAGCAAGTGCATCAAGCTGCCTTCGATTCCGAGGGCAACATCTACGCAGCAGAGTCTGCGGGCAAGCGAATCCAGAAATTTAGATTGGTGACGGCAGACTGATGGGCGATCCCTTGTTCCACCTTCGACGCCTGTGTCATGCAGGTGTCGCCATACTCATCGCGCTTTCTGGGGTCGCGATGGCTAACGCAGCGACGGGCTCCGCAGTTGAGCGGGGGCGTTACCTCGCCATCGCCGGTAACTGCGTTGCCTGTCATACGAAGCCGGGCGCGCAGCCATATGCGGGTGGATTGAAATTCGACACGCCCTTCGGCGTGCTCTATTCGACCAACATCACGCCCGATCGAACGACGGGTATCGGTAGTTGGTCGCTATCGCAATTTTCTGCCGCCTTGCGATCCGGAACTCGTCCGAACGGCGAGCATCTGTATCCCGTGTTTCCTTATACCGCCTATACGAAGTTGGCTGATGCCGATGTCGCGGCTCTCTATGCGTACTTCAAAAGTCTGAAGCCGGTAGCGCAGCGTCCGCCCGCCAACCAAATGCGTTTTCCTTTCGGTGAGCGCGCGCTTCTCGGGCCTTGGAAGTCCCTGTTCTTCGAGGACGCACGTTTCGTACGCAAGGCAGATCAGAGTGCTGAGTGGAATCGTGGTGCGTATCTGGTCGAGGCGCTCGGGCATTGCAGCGCTTGCCACAGTCCTCGCAATGCGTTGGGCGCAGAGGACACCAAATTCCTCATGACGGGGGGTGTCCATGCGCACACCGATGCGGATGGGCGTACTCGAGAGTGGGCAGCGAGTAACTTGACCAATAGCCCAAGTGGGTTGGCCGCGTGGACCGTCGATGATTTGACCGGGTATCTGCATCGCGGTATCAGTCGGCGAGCTGCGGTGTTCGGCCCTATGAACGAAGTGGTGGCAAGTCTCCGTCAGTTGCCGCCTGCCGATGTACGCGCCATGGCGGTGTACTTGAAATCGTTACCCGCCAATCAGCAGAAAGTGAAGTCGAGCACGCTCGACGTCGACACGATGAGCGAGGGACGCATCCTCTACAACATCCATTGCGGTACCTGCCACCAGCCCGAAGGAACCGGCGGATCGGATACCGGTCCGCCCTTGGCAGGCAGCGCGGTCGTCAATGCACCGAGCTCGGAATCTTTGGTCAATATCATCCTTCGCGGACCCGATCGACCCAAGATCGCGCCGTCGATCGAGTGGCAAAAGCGGCGTTGGAAGATGATGGAGGCCTTCGGCGATAAGTTGGGTGACGACGAGATCGCGGCGATCGCGACCTACGTTCGCAACTCCTGGGGTCACACCGGAACTGCGGTGACTGAAGAGTCGGTCGCGCGTCAGCGGTAATGGAACGGTAGTTCGATCATGCGGCTCAGATACATCGAAATGTTCCAAGCGATGTTGCAGGCGGAATCCGTCACCGGCGCCGCTCGCTTGCTGAATATCTCTCAGCCGGCCGCGACCAAGCTATTGCAGCAAGCCGAGCGACAGCTCGGGTATCCGCTGTTCATCCGTGTGATGGGGAGGGTGCGTTTAACCCGTGAGGGTGAGGTGCTGCGCCCGAAAATTGAACGGATTGCCGACGAGCTCGCCGAACTGCAACAGTTGGCGGTCAACTTGAAGCCGAGCGATGCAGAGATGCTGCGCGTGGTCAGCACGCCGACACTAGCCAACACGCTCATCCCCAACGTCGTGACGCGGATGCGAAAAACGTTCCGCAAGGTCGAGATCAATCTTTTTACCCAGCACACACGGGAGATGCTCAACTCCTTGTTGCTGCATGAGTGTGACGTCGGTCTGACGTTGCAGCAGATCGAGCATCCGCGTATTCGCTGCCAGTTGCTCTCCGAAGGGCAGGTCATGGTGATTGCACCAACCGGCCATTGGAGCGCCAGTGATCTGGCGCGTCCCTTGTCGATGTCGAGTTTGGCCGGTGCCAAAGTCGTCGGTTTGACTCTGCAGGATGATCTCGGTCGTAAGATCAATACACGAATACGCGCGCTATCGCCGCCGGTGAAGGTGTCGACTTGGGTGCAGACCTATCAGGTGGCGCGCTCTCTTGTGGCATCGGGGCAGGGTGTCGCGATGGTGGATCCGTTCACCGCTGGTGCGCCAACCGAAACGTCGATTCAAAGCAGAGTGCTCGAACCGCAGATCCCGGTTTCTCTGTATGCCGTGCACCGGATCGACTCACCCCTGACGACCTTGCAATCGGCTTTTCTCGAAAACGTTCGTGATGTCGCTGGACAAATCTTGTCGGCGGAGACCTAGGAGATGACCACCATGTTGAAGAGGTTCTTGAAACTCGCCGTGTTGACGGCGGCCAGCTTGGCGACCACGTTGACGTCCGCCGTCTTACCAGCAGCCGAGGCTGCATCGTTCGACGTGATCATTCGCGATGGTCGTGTTCTCGACGGTACTGGAATGCCGTGGCGTAAGGCAGATATCGGTATCTCTGGTGATCGCATCGTAGCGGTCGGACATATCCCTCCAGACGCCAAGGCGGCGCGTGTCATCAACGCCGCTGGCAAGTACGTGACTCCGGGCTTCATCGATGCCCACTCGCATTCGGTGCCGGGTCTTTCGATGGCACCGTTGGCCGGTGCCGTGCCGATTTTGTACCAGGGCATCACTACCGTGCTCATCAACCCGGACGGTGGCGGGCCGGCTGATCTTGCACCTTTACTCAGTGCGATCGAGAAGCACACGCCGGGCGTCAACGTGATTCCGACCATCGGGCACAACGGGGTTCGCACGGCCGTCATGGGTCGCGAGGATCGTGCCCCGACGCCCGCTGAACTGCAGCGCATGAAGGATTTCGTGCGCAAGGCGATGGACGAGGGCGCCTTCGGATTTTCAAGTGGTCCGTTCTACATTCCCGGTAAGTACTCCAAGACCGACGAGTTGGTCGCGCTTGCCAAGGTGGCGGCCGCTTATCCGGGCGCGTTCCACACGAGTCATATTCGCGACGAGGCGAGTTACGACGTTGGCGTCGTCAATGCCACCAAAGAATTGATCGAGGTTTCACGTCAAGCGAAGTTGCCCGGCATCGTGACGCACATCAAGACCTTGGGGCCGAGCGTCTGGGGCAAGTCCAAGGATGTCATCGAGGTCATCAATGCGGCTCGCGCCGAGGGTCTCGAGATCTGGGCTGATCAGTACGCTTACGCGGCGTCCGGCTCGGGATTGCAGCCGTCGTTGGTGCCGGGGTGGGCGCAGGCGGGCGGTCAGGCCGAGATGGCCAAGCGGTTGAAAGACCCGGAGCAGCGCGCCCAGATTCGCAAGGAAATGATCAATAACATGGAGCGTCGCGGTGGTGCCAACGCCATGATGATCCGCAGTTTCCCGCCGGATCCGTCGTTGCAGGGCAAACGCCTCGACGAAATCGCTCGCATGAAGTTGCAAGATCCGGTCGACACGGCCATCGACATGCTCATTCAAGGTGGTGCACCCATCGTCTCGTTCAACATGAACGAGAAGGACGTCGAAGCGTTCATGAAGCAACCTTGGACCATGACCTGCACCGATGGTGGATTATCGGAGTTTGGTTCGGGCGAGGAGCATCCCCGCGCCTACGGTGCATTTCCGCGCAAGATCAGCCGCTATGTGTTCGAGCGCAACGTCATCTCGCTCGAGCAGGCGATTCACTCGTCAACCGGTTTGACGGCGACGGTTCTGGGTGTTCGTGATCGCGGTTTTTTGCGTGAGGGTGCGTATGCTGACGTTCTCGTCTTCGATGCCGCCAAGTTCCGTGACGTAGCCACATACGAGGAGCCGGATGCATACTCGGAGGGTGTCGACTATCTGCTCGTCAACGGCAAGTTGGCGATCGACGGCGGCAAAGTCACCTCCGATCGGCATGGACGAGTGCTGCGCCGAGGTCAGTAAGGCGCACGCGAGTTGGAGAGACCAGGAATGTCAGCGAGAGGTCCGGAGTGGTCCGAGCGAGTTCGGAGCGAACTCGGCAAGGCGGTGCTCGGCAAGGCCGAGATCATCGAGCGTCTGCAGATCGCCTTGCTGGTCGGCGGACATGTCCTGCTTGAGGGCATGCCAGGTCTCGCCAAAACGCTGCTGGTGAAATCGTTGGGCAAGGTGCTCGAACTTAAGTTCGAACGTATCCAGTTCACGCCTGATCTATTGCCGAGCGACGTGGTTGGCACGATGGTGTACATGCCGAACACCGCGACGTTCAGCCCGCATCTCGGACCTGTGTTTGCGAATCTCGTATTGGCGGATGAAATCAACCGATCGCCTGCCAAGGTACAAAGCGCTTTGCTGGAGGCGATGGGCGAGCGTCAGGTGACCATCGGTGGAACGACACACGCGTTGCCCGAGCCGTTTTTCGTCATGGCGACGCAGAATCCACTCGAGCAAGAAGGCACTTATCCATTGCCGGAAGCCCAGACCGATCGCTTCTTGTTCAAACTCGTGCTGGGTTATCCCGGCGTCGACGAAGAGCTCGAGATGTTGCACCGCTGGGGCGGCGTATCGAAAACGCCGAGTTTGGCGGCGGTGTCGAGCGGAGCAGAATTGCTCGAGCGACGCCGTGACATCGACTCGATTCATGTGGCACCCGCGATCGAACGATACATCGTCGATCTCATTCAGCGGAGCCGTGAGCTGGCCAGTGGCGATACCGATTCGCGCGTGCTCGATTACGGCTCATCGCCGCGTGGTACGTTGGCTCTGTATCAGTCGTCGCGCGCGCTCGCTTGGCTTCGGGGTATGGACCATGTTGCGCCTGCCATCGTGCAGGAGTTGCTGCCAGACGTATTGCGGCATCGTATTGCACTGACCTACGAGTCGCAGGCCGTCGGCTCGACCGTGGAGAAGGTCATTTCGGAGATCGTCGACTCCGTCGCTGTGCCTTAAGCGGAACGCGCCCATGAGCGGGTCCGTCAATCACTTGCTCGATGCGAAAACCCGAGAGGCACTGCAACGCCTGATTTGGCGCCTGCGGGGCCGTCGAGCCGTATCCACGGCCACCGGTTCCGAGCGCTCGATCTTTCGCGGTCGTGGCATGGAATTCGACCAGGTCGTCAAGTACACCTTCGGTGATGACATTCGCGATGTCGATTGGAACGTCACGGCGAGGCTCGGTGATCTGTATCGCAAGTGTTTCGTCGAAGAGCGCGAAGTGGTCGTGTTCGTCGTTTTCCACGACGATCCGGCTCTTCAGTTTGGTAGCGGAGCGCGTAGCAAGCGCGAGGTGGCGATCGAACTCGTCTGTTACGCCTTGCTGTTGGCCGCAACCAAGCGAGAACGGGTAGGGCTGCTGCACCGATCGGGATCGACCGAACATCGACTACAGCCGACGCGGGATCGGCGGCGAATTCTCGCGGAAGTCGTCAGGTTGTTGGAATCGCCGCCGCCGCTTTTGCGTCAGCCCTGCGAGCGTTGTCATCATCCGACAATAGTTACGGGAATCCCGCGCGGCTCGCTCGTGCTTTGGCTTTCGGAGATTCCGCAAGGAGCGCCAACATCGGAGTGGCGTGCGTGGAGTCGTGACTACGACCTGCGTGGCTTGCGTGTTGAAGATCCGTGGGAGCGAAGTGTGCCGAGCGGGTTGAGCGCACCGATCTTCGATCCGATCGCCGATCAAGTGGTGCGTGTGAAATCCGATGCGGCTGTTGTTGCTCAGCATGCGCAATGGCGAGCCGAACGCGAGCGACGCTGGACGAGTTGGTGGCCAGATTCACGACGGCGTCATGTCATGGATGTTGCGGCCGATCCACTCAACCAGTTCATCAAGATGCTCAAGGCAGGTGAGAAACGCCGATGAATGCGTATCTCGATCTGCAGTTTGCACCGGCATTGCTCGGCTTGTTATTAGTGCCGCTCGCGATGGCGCTGCGTTTTCGTTTTGGTCGCCTGCGCGTGGGTGTGATTCCCTATGCGGCTGCATGGCAAGCGCATGTCGACCGATGGGCTACTGCGCGAGTGGTCGCATGGTGGTACCTCTCGCTGATCTTGTTGGTACTTGCTGCGGCAGAGCCGGTGCGGGTAGCGCAGTCGACGGTCAGTCGGCCTCTCGGAGCCGATGTCGTGGTGGCCATCGACGTGTCCACGTCGATGTTGGCCGAGGATTTGGCGCCCGTCTCGACACCGCAAGATCGCTTGGCCGTGTTGAAGCCCGCGTTGCTCGATTTCATCGAGAACAAATCCATAGGGCGGGTGGGACTCGTCCTGTTCGCTGGACGCGCCTACACTTTGGTGCCCTTGTCGTCGGATCGATCGTGGTTACGACAACAGATCGAGACACTTGAGATCGGTGACATTGAGGACGGCACGGCGATCGGTGACGGCCTGGGTTTGGCGGTCACCCAGTTCAATCTTGCCGAACCAGCAGATCGGTCTCGCATGATCGTTCTGCTGACCGACGGTTCCAACACCAGCGGAGTGATGACGCCGCCACAAGCTGCCGCCATCGCCAAGAAATTCTCCATCCCGATCTATTCGGTGGCGATGGGTCGAGATGGCTACGCGCCATATCCCGTTTTTGACAATCAGGGTCGTCGTGTCGGCTCGCGTCAGCAACCGTCGTCGGTCGACCGAGAGACCTTGACCACGATCGCTCGGGCGACGGGTGGCACCCATCAAGATGCGGCGGACGGTACGCAACTGACAGCGGCATTAGATGTCGTTGCTTCACGACTCGTCGTTGTGCAGAAGTTGGAAAAGACGCTGACCCAAGATGATCTGTCGAAGTGGTTGCTCGTGGCGGCGCTGGGTTCACTGATGGTGTTATTGGCGCTGCTGTACCGCGGCGGCGATTGGCGTCACCGCATGGGGAGAGCGGAGAGTCGATCGCACCTGCTCAATGGCGTCATCGCGAGCGGGCAATTCAAGATTCAGACGGCAGCGAATTGGCTGCGACGACTACCTCTCCTCTTGTTAACGGCAGTCGTGGGGGTGTTGATCGCTCTGACCCTGTCCGCGGGGAGTGATCCGTCGCCGTCGATCGCGCGGCAGCAGATCCTGTTCGCGTTGGATGTTTCGCGCAGCATGGACATCGTCGATGAGGCGGGTACATCTCGAGTGGATCGTGCGCGGCGCTTGGCGTCGCGTGCACTCGGTGAATTGGAACCCGATGTGGCAGCCGGTGTGCTCGTATTCGCTGGTTCGGCCCATGTCGTCGCGCCACCGGCCTCGGAGCGGGCACTCGCAGCACGAGCACTGAGAACGTTTGGATCGACGCACTTGCGCCATCAAGGCAGTAGTTACCGCGAGTTATTCAAAACGGCGATCAGTACATTCGATCCCACAGCGACGGACAAGGTGTTGGTACTGCTCTCCGACGGCGAAGCTAATCCCGAGGCATGGACGGCGGATGTCAGTCGCCTGAAGGCGATGGGGATACGCGTGATCGCGGTGGGGTTTGGACAAGAGAAGACCGCGCCGATTCCCGATGCTGCCGGAGGATGGCTGCGTGATCCACGCGGTATCTTCGTCTATGCAAAGCCACAACCGGAGAATCTGCGTCGTTTGGCGGCTGCGACCGGCGGCGTGATGTTGGCCGCACACGAAAATCCGGCACTGCTTCGCGAGCTGCTGCAAAGTTTTTCCGATCCCAAGAGCGTGGCAGATCAAAGTGGATCGAGTGTGCTAGGGGCGGATGAGCTGCGACGCGCTCTGTTGTCCAGCGTAGTCGTCTTGTTGCTGTTGGCAGCTTGGCTTGAGGTTCCCTCGAAGGTGCGCCTCGCCGCCTTTGAGGCGCCTTCGAGACGAGTCGTCACGGCAAGCAGCTTTGTTGTCGGTGCCTTGGTCACGATGACGGGTCTGTTGTCCATGCCGGTCGAGGCGCAGTTTCCTCGTCCGCTTCAGACGATCCAATCGGCTGAAGAGCGCGATGCGCTCAATGAAGTCAACGCGGTCGTCCGAAAAATTCTTTCGCGTTCCGTTGTCAGTGCACAGGATTATCGAGGCCTGGCGCGCGCTGCGGCCAACTACGGTGCGATACATCGATTGCACGCTCACCCGATCTCCGAGGGAGTGCTGCGCGATGGTTTGGCTGCCGTGCAGTTGGGCAGGCAAGCGGACCCGTCGGGGTCCGACTGGGACGTTCTCGAGCAACAACTGCGACGTCTGCTTGAGCCACCTCCGGCCGTCGTCGCAGACGATGGTGAGATCGATCCTGCCAACGAGCCACTCGAAGGCAGGCTCGCCATGGGCTCTTCTGGCGTGATGGAGCCGCAGCCGAGCGAGAGTCCGCCGGGATCCGATGCGTCCGATATCGACGATGTACAAAATCCCGGTGGCGGAGCGGCGGACGAGTTCGCTTCGGGGGATTGGAGCGATGCCAGTGTCGCCGTACCGTTGTACTTGCTACGGGAAGTCGAGAGGGGCGATTCCTATGCCGAGTTGTTCCGTCGCATGCAGTGGCGGAGCGCGGGTCGAGACATGGTGATCCCAGCGCCAAGTCAGGGTTGGTGACGTGAGGCTTCGTTCGATTTTCGCCGCGATGCTTTTGACCCTGACGCCTGCAGCGCTCGCAGCGACGTCGGTGGAAGGATCGTATGTCTTGCCGGATCGCCCCGTATGGGCGGGTGAAGTGTTCGAGTTGGGCTTGCAGTGGCGCGTCGATCGCGAGGCTTTTCGTGCCTTGAGTGGCGAGTTGGTGTGGAGCGTGGAGCCTTTGGCGGCGGAAGCGTGGTTCAAACCCGTTCTGACCGATAGTCCATCGGACGCGATCAGCGTCATCACTTTCAAGCGCTACGTCATGGCGTCCCGCTCAGGTCGTATCGACTTGCCGCCGGCGAGCTTGGGTTTCCTGATGCAAACCGGGAGTGTGTCCAACGGCGACTATACGCGGGCGATTCTTGAGCCGATCCAAGCGCGAAGTCAGTTGGGAGCTTTGGCGGTGCGTCGCTTGCCTGCAGCACCGTCGGGCTTTCGCGGTGCCGTCGGCCAATTTCAGCTCACTGCGAATCTTGATCGTGCTCGGGTTGAAACCGGCGAGCTGGTCACCTGGACAATCTCACTCAGCGGGCGTGGCAACTGGCCCATGTTGGCGGCGTTGCCGACACGAACGTTGCCCGCGGGATTGCAGCTGCGAGATACCGAGCGCGAGGACGTGAAGACCAACGGCGAGTTTGAGCGTGCACGCCGAGAATCCTTGAGCTTCGTCGTTACGGAGCCTGGAACGTATCGTCTGCCCTCGGTCGAGTTGCCGATCTTCGATCCCGTCTCGGGGAAATATCTGACGCTCGAATCACCGGAGATGACGCTCGTGGCAAGCGGTCCATCGGCGAGTTCAGCTGCATTCACCGATGATCTGCTCGATGAGACTATCGATGTGATCAAACCTTTGAGTGGCAGTCGATACGCGATGTCGCCGCTGGCATCCGATCGATTCGATCAAGGATCGATCATTGGAGCGCTCGGCGTTGCGCTGCTGTGGATGGCTCTGGCGTGCTTACGCGCCTGGCAGCTCGACCCTGAGCGACCCGTGCGCGCAGCCCATCGGCGCCTACGCCGTTTGACTCGGCGATTGGTTCGCGTCGATACGGCGATGCCATTGGCGGCGAGCTCCGCCCGCGAGTTGCGCCAATGGCAACATGCGGTGGCCGAAAGATGGCGCGTATTCGGGTGTGCTCCGACTGCCGCTGATATTCGGGGTTGTGACCCTTGGCATGCGCTTTGGGTAGAGAGCGACGCGGCGCTCTACGGTCCGACATTGCGCCTACCGTCAGATTGGGCTACTCGGGCAGCGCGAGCACTGGCCGCATTGGCTGCGCCACCGCCATTCGAACTTCGACGTCTGCTGCAAGGGCAGCACTGGTGGCCGCGGTACATAGCCTTAATCATGCTGGTCATCGGCTGTGGTTTGCTTCCGAGCCAATCGGTGCAGGCGAAGACGGCTATCGAGAGCAGTGCCGAGCAAGTCGAGCGCGAGCCCTTGGATGTCATCGCGCGCTACAACTTGGCGATCGCGTTAGAGGCGGACGGTCGATTGTCCGAGGCTGCTGTTCATAGCGGTATCACCTGGTTGCAGGAGCCGCGTTTCGCGGAGGGTGCGGAACTGTGGATGCGGCTTCGCTCGCAGGCCGGTTTGCTATCCGCCTCAGAGGGTGGGCTGCCCGAGTCGACCGGTGCGGTCGCTCGAGTGCGGTCCGCTTTGCCGCCAGCGCTTTGGCAGCGCTGGCATGTCGCATCATTACTAGTCGTGCTGTCGTTGGCAGTTCTGTTGCTGGGCGGCGCGTATTGGCAACGCCTGCGCCCGACATTTCGTGCAAGCGCGTTCTGTCTGATTGTTGTGCTGGCGGCATCTGTGGTGACGCGGCTCCTCCTGAGCAGTTATGCAGGGGCGCTCGACCGAGAAGCCGTGATCGTCCATCAGCCATCCCCGTTGCGCGAGATTCCGGTGGAAAACCGTCTCGACGATGGCAACTGGGTTTTGCCGGGGGCGGTCGGTAGCGTCGAGCGCCGGTTCCTCGGCTGGGTTCAGTTGCGGCTGTCCGACGGGCGCCGCGGCTGGTTGCGCGAGGAGACCACTATTGCTGTCTGGGGGGCGAAATAACCTCAGGCTATGGGTCGATGGGTTTTTCGATTGGAGCCGTCACGCCGCGCCGGAAATAATTCCGTCTGCGAAAGTTAAATTAATAGAGGAGCGACGCATGAGCGTCCCGATGACGAAAGTGACCAGTAGCCCCGCCAAAGATCGCTGGGGCCCGCCGTACTTACTCTACCTCGGTAACGCCAAGGACCGGCTCAGTATCAAGACCGCGCGCGGCTTGGCTTTTTGGCGACCGGAATGGTGCGTCGCGCAGTACGCGGGGCCGAACTGCGCCGAGAAACTCGATCTACCGATGATGGATTTCAAAGCTGCCAAGGCGGCTGGTGTCGATACCATGGTGCTCGGTGTCGCTAATGCGGGCGGCGTGATGGGGGATGACATTCGATCCGATGTCATCGAGGCGCTGCGGGCGGGTTTGAACGTCGCCTCTGGCTTGCATCAAAGATTATCTTCCGATCCCCAGATCGAGGCGGTTGCGCGCGAGTGCGGTCGTGTTTTATTCGATGCGCGTTTCTTTCCGCATTCCATTCCCGTTGGTAACGGTAAACCTCGCGCTGGTCTGCGTATGCTGACGGTGGGTACCGATTGTTCGGTCGGCAAGATGTATACGACGCTTGCGATGGAGCGCGAGATGCGTAGCCGCGGTATCAAAGCAGATTTTCGCGCCACCGGGCAGACCGGTATCTTGATCGCCGGATCTGGTGTGCCGATCGACGCCTTGGTTGCCGACTTCATTTCCGGCGGTGCCGAGTGGGTATCGCCTGCGCGCGAGGATGGTGGTTGGGATCTTATCGAGGGGCAGGGTTCGCTGTTCCACCCATCCTTCGCGGGCGTGTCGCTGGGTCTACTGCATGGCTCGCAGCCCGATGTGATCGTGATGTGCCACGAAGCGGGGCGTCAACAGATGCGTGGCTTGCCCCATTACTCAGTGCCCTCGCTGAAAGAATGCATCGAGGCGAATCTGACGGCCGCTCGTCTCACGAATGCCAAAGTCGCGATCGCGGGAGTGGCATTGAATACCTCGTTGATGCCAGTCGACGCCGGTATCGAGTTGTGCGGTCAGATCGAGCGGGAGCTCGGCTTGCCATGTCAGGATCCCGTCACGATGGGTACCTCTAAAATCGTTGATCGGATGCTGGAATGCGTCGCCAAGTAACAGTCGTCGCGGAGTCATGGCCACTGGAGCGGCCGTTTCGTATCTCGCGCGGTGTCAAGACAGCAGCGGACGTCGTGCTAGTCGAGATTACGGACGGAGCGCACGTGGGGCGAGGCGAGTGCGTTCCTTACCCGCGCTACGGTGAGAGCGTCGATTCCGTCGTCAACCAGATTCGATCGGTCGTCGCATCGCTCGAACAAGGTGCAAGTCGTGTCGATTGTCGCCAGTTGCTTCCCGCGGGTGCAGCCCTCAATGCGATCGATTCGGCCCTGTGGGATCTCGAGGCGCGTGCATCAGGTCACGCGGTTGACCAACTATTGAATTTGTCGCGGCCAGCGACTTTGACCACAGCGTTGACAGTCGGACTCGATACACCCGAGCAGATGGGTTTGGTTGCAGCGCAGATGCGCACGGCACCGGTGATCAAGGTGAAGGTCGACGGACATGCGCCTGATCGGCAACTACAAGCAGTACACGATGCCGCGCCTAACGCGAGATTGATCGTCGATGCGAACGAAGGTTGGAGTATCGAGATACTCACCGAGTTGAATGCTTTCCTCAAAAAAATGGGTGCCGTGCTGATCGAGCAGCCGCTACCAGTCGGTAAAGATGAGGCGCTCGAGGGCTTTCGATCCGAGGTGCCGCTGTGCGCCGATGAGGCTTGTCACACTGTCGACGACTTACCCGGTCTGTTGAATCGCTATCAAGCGGTGAACATCAAGCTCGACAAGACGGGTGGTTTGACCGGAGCGGTAGCGCTACTGGCGGCCGCTCGTCGCAGCAACATGGTTGTCATGACCGGTTGCATGGTGTGTACGTCGCTTGCCATTGCGCCTGCCTGGTTGGTCGCCGCAGCGTCTGACTTCATCGATCTCGATGGGCCGCTGATGCTGCGCTCCGACCGCGAGGGAGGGGTGCATGGCGATGCCGGGCAGTTATCCGCCCCAGATCGTAGACTATGGGGTGGCTAACAAAACCGGGGGTGGGGCGTGACGATCACTTTGGATATGGTGCAAACGCTGGCTGCGGGTGCACTCGCATTGTTTGTCGGCTTCCAACTGGTTGATCGACTGCCTTTTCTGCGTCGATACAACATTCCCGCGCCGGTCGTCGGTGGCTTGATCGTCGCCATCCTCGTGTTGGTGTTGCGGCAGCAAAACGTGGCGACGATCAACTTCGACACGACGCTGCAGACGCCGCTGATGAACGCGTTCTTCACCGCCATCGGCTTTAGCGCGAGCTTGAGTCTGCTGCGAGCGGGAAGCGGCCAAGCATTGGTGTTTCTGGTGTTGGCCGCTTTTCTCGCGGTGGTACAAAGCCTCATCGGAATTTTCTCTGCCGTGTTGTTTGATCAGTCGCCGTTGCTCGGTGTTTTGATCGGTCCTGCCGCGTTGGCCGGCGGACCTGCGACGGCGCTGGCTTTCGCACCGCAATTCGCGGCGGCAGGTGTGCCGTCGGCAGAGACGGTGGCGATCGCGGCGGCGATGTCCGGGATCGTGCTCGGCGGTCTGGTCGGCGGTCCGATCGCCACGCGCTTGCTGGAGCGAAATGCGCTGCGTGCTAGTTCGGCTGTGGGCGCCGTGGAACAGCCTGGCAAAAGTGCTCATGAGGCAGCAACGTCGGTCACCCCGTCGCCCGATGACGAGGAGGGCAGTGCGCGCCAATCTTTGAAGGCGCTGACGGTCATCCTCGTGGCCATGGGTATCGGCTCTTGGCTCAGCGGTGTGATGAAAGACGCCGGTCTGACATTGCCGGGCTACGTTGGTGCCATGATCGTCGGTGCGATGATCCGAAATTTGGATGACTTCTCCGGTCGCATCGGTATTCCCCATGACATCACGGATCGAATCGGGACCGTGTCGCTCACGCTCTTCTTGGCGGTCGCTTTGATGAACGTCAAGTTGTGGGAGCTGACGGCGGTAGCCTGGCCGTTGCTCGTCAACTTGGCGTTGCAAGTGGTGGTGATTGCATTCTTCTGCTGGGCGGTCGTTTTCCGGGCCATGGGTCGCGACTACGATGCCGCTGTCATGAGCGGTGGCTTTACGGGATTCATGCTCGGTACGACGGCCAATGCGATGGCGGTCATGCGTACGATCGTCGAGAAGTTTGGACCCGCGCCTCGGGCCTTTTTGATTGCGCCCATCGTTGGCGCTTTCTTTATCGATTTCACGAACGCCATCGTGATCACGACCTTCTTGAATTTGCTGGGATAAACAAGATGCAGCCGTACTTCTGGCCCGACCGCCTCGTGGGACGCAAGGGATCGCGATACGAGCTCGTGACCCCGGCGCTGATTCTCGATCTCGATGCGGCGGAAAGGAACTTCAAACTTCTACTGGAGACACTACGAGCTCGCGGTTTGGGTCTACGCGTCAATGTGAAAACCCACAAGTGCTTATCGCTCGCGCAGTGGCAGATGAAGTTGGGTGCAACGGGCGTGTGTTGCGCCACGCTTGGCGAAGCTGCGGTCATGGTCGATGGCGGTGTTGACGGTGTGCTGATCGCGACGCCGATGACAACGCCTCAAAAGATTGCCGAGGTGGTTCGACTGGCCGGCAAGTCCGAGTTGCTGTTGGCCGTCGATCATCCAGACAATGTCTCCGCGCTCTCGCAAGCGGCGGCCGCTGCGGGAGTGACGATCGGTATTCTGGTCGATGTAGATCCCGGCAGTAAGCGAACTGGCGTCGCCTCGGACGATGCGGCAGTGGCCTTGGTGCAGCAAGTGTCTGCGTCGGCGGGGCTGCGGTATCGCGGTTTGCAATGCTACGCGGGGTTCATTCAGCACATCGAGAATCTCGTCGAGCGCCGCGAAAAGAACCTTCAGGTCACCGCGCGATTGCAAAGACTCGTCGAGCGATTACAGGCGTCGAACCTGGCGCCACAGATCGTCTCGGGTGGTGGCACCGGCACCTTTGATTTCGATGCGATGGCCGCGGTGTTCACCGAGAGTCAGGCGGGATCGTTCATGTTCATGGACGTGCAGTACGAAGACGTCTGGACCAAAGACGGCCTGACGCCGCCGTTTGAGCCCGCGATGTTCGTGCAGACGGCAGTGCATAGTGCGTCGCATGCAGGGGTGGTGACGACGGATGCGGGTAGCAAGCGGTTTGCGACCGATGGAGGTCGCGTCATCGTGCAGACGCCGATGCCGGTTCCCGTGGAGTACAAGTTCCATGGCGACGAGCACGGCAAGATTTTCTTCGCCGACGGCAATACCCATCTGACAGTCGGCGAGCGAGTCGAGTGCCGCTTGCCGCACTGTGATCCGACCATCAATCTTTACGATCGGATCCACTGCGTGAGTGGTGACACTCTCGTCGCCGTGTGGTCGATCGATGCGCGCGGAATTTGACCGCGCAGCCTCGAGGTCAGCTACGCAAATTTGTCAGGTGATGGTCGACTAGCGCCGAGATCGCTGCATCCATCGTGTGCAGGTCCTTTTCGCTGCTCGCCACCAACGCGCAGACCGCATCGACATTTTTTCGGTCTATGCCGCCGTTACTTTGCAGTGCCTCTTGCAGAAGGTGCAGTACTCCGCGAACCCGCAGAGCGCACTGGTGTAAGGTCATCAGCCGATCTTCGACCTCAGGCTCTGCGCTAGGTGGTGTGGAGCGTTGCCCCCCGAAAGAAAAGTCATCCGGGTAATCGTTCGATTTAATTTTCAACTTGACTGGTTTTTTCATCCGTCATTCCTGCCTAACAGTTCCGCAAAGAGTAGTCCTAGCCGCTTGCGGGGATCATTCCGCGCGAGGTAGAAATCATTCCTTGCCGCACTTTGGTATATGAAAATGCATCCATTTTGGAATGATTAGTTTTACGCAGCGTTACTGGCGCCTATTGCTGCTGCTGTCACTGCTGGTGGGTAGCGGTCACTCTTGGGCGGCGTCGATGCCGCCAGCCGTCGACGTGGCGACCGCGCCGCACAGAACGAGCCTCAACGCGTCGATGAGTTGGTGCCGACCCGATCCCGCCGCAACCACCGCGGCTGTCTTGGCGGGTAGATGCCAGTGGCGGCCCATGTCTTCCCGCGATGTGGTGGGTGGAGCCTGGGATGGTGTGGTGTGGCTGCGGCTCGCGTTGGCCAACTCCTCGACGACCTCGTTAGAGCGGTGGATCAAGCTCGGCCATTCGCGTACGGCGGAGAGATCGTTGTTCGTTCGGGAGGGCGAGCGTTGGCAGCGCCAAGATACCGGTATGTCGACTCCGCTCGACCGTCGCCTTGACAATCCGGCGGCCGCTCGCGGTTTTTTGTTGGTGCAAATACCCGCAGGGCAGCAAGTCGAGCTCTTGTTGCGGGTGCGCAGTGGTACCTGGGTCGACTTACGGACGACGCTGTTGGTGCCAAAAAGCGCCGCGGCAGACGTCCGGCAGCGCGAATTGCTCGTCATATTGGCTGCAGGCGGTTTATTGCTCAGTTTTGTTTTTGGCTTGCTCCTCTTCGTACGAACGCGTCGCGTTGCTTATTTTTGCTTTGCCTCGGCACTGTCGGGTGAAACGATCGTCGAGTTGCATCGATCGGGCATGTTGCAGCAGCGTTTTTGGCCAACCCATCTGCCCGTGCCCGATTATGTGATGTCGATCGGTGCGCTACTGGCGCTCGTTGGATGGATCAGCTTTCTGTTCTTCTTTTTTCCGGCGTTGCAACGCCGTCGTCGCTCGCTGATCGCCGGCGGTATCTTGATTGGCTCGTCCGTTCTCGCCTTGCTGTGGTCTATCTTCATCGACTACCCGAGCGGCCTGCGTTGGTGGGGCTACCTTTTCGTGCCTGTGCACCTCTATGGTGTCTATCTCTGTTGGACTGGCATGCGAGAGGTGGATCGATTCCGGAAAGCCCTGCTGTGGTTGCTGACGGCTATGTTCCTATTCGCCATCGCACGCGTTTTCTTTGCACAAAGCATCGATGCATCCAACTCGATCGCCTTGGGTCTGGCCCCGTTCGCATTGATGCTGAGCATGCCGCTCGTGCTGTTCGTTTTGCTGGAGAGTGCCTTCGAGTTGCAGATGCAGCTCTCACGAGCCGAGGCACGTAGTGCCGGCCAAGTGCAATTTCTGGCGCAGATGAGTCACGAACTCCGTACGCCCCTCGATACGGTGCTCGGTAACGCGCAGTTGCTGCTGCGTGGCGGGGCCAAAATGTCGGAGTCGGTCGCCCGAGACGGTTTGAGCAGCATCATCGAGAGTGCTCGGCATTTGCTCGGAATGATCGACGAAATTCTCGGCTATGCACGTGGCCTGTCGGGGGCGCTTCCATTGCGACCCGAGCCAGTTTTATTGGGCGAGTTCATCCATGCCGTCGACTCGATAGGTCAGGTATTGAGTTCTCGCAATCGTAATCGCTTCGTGCTCCGGCGCCGCGCGGGCAGCATGGATGTCACACAGTTGGTATTGATGATCGACGCCAGTCGATTGCGCCAGGTGCTCGATAATCTGCTGGTGAATGCCTCGCGCCATACCCGTGAGGGGTTGATTACGCTGGAATATGGCGTCGTCGATTTGGGTGACTCTCAGGTGCGGCTGAGCTTCTCCGTGATTGATACCGGCGAGGGAATCGCGCCTGAGGATCATCAGCGTATCTTTTTGCCCTTCGAACGTGTCGGCCGAAATGCCCATACCAGCGGTAAAGGTACCGGCATGGGACTGCCGACGGCTCGACAACTCGTCAACTTGATGGGTGGTGACATTTCGGTTCAGAGCCAGTTGGGTGAGGGCGCATCCTTCACATTCGATATCGTCGTGACGACTGGCACCGTGAATGACACGGTTCGTCTTATCGAAACTGATCGAGAGCCGATCGACGCGACGGGTTATTCGGGTGAACGTCGGACCGTCCTGTTAGTCGACGATGAGCAGACGACTCGGCGCCTCTTGGCGGCGCTGTTGATACGACTCGGGTTTCGTGTGCTCGAGGCGGACAGTGGTCGGGCAGCCACTGCACTCATGCGAAATTCACCGCAGATCGATTTGATCATCACCGATCAGTTCATGGCCGACGGCGACGGTTGGGATGTGCTGGAGACCGCACAACAGACCCATCCGGATGTCGCGACCGTGCTGCTGTCAGCGGCACCACCGAGTCCACCCGATGGGTGGCCGCTGAATCGGGGCTTTTCCTTGAGCTTGTTGAAGCCTGTCGACCATGATGTGCTGCTAGGGCGGATAGGCGAGTTGCTCGATCTGAAGTGGGTTCGAGAAAAAACGGCGCTCGAAGTCAATTCGACGACGATCGTGCGCCCGCCCGTTCCCGAGTTGCAGGCGCTGTCGCGGATGGTCGATTTCGGTGAGGTCACGGCGATTCGCGAGTGGTCGATGCATCTACGCCACGATTATCCGCAGTGCGCGGCCTTTGCCGACGAAGTAGAGAAGGCAATCACCATGCTCGATTTCAAGGCACTAGAGTCGATGCTCGGACGTGCCAGCGCATGATCGCACCCGGCGTTGCCTCGTCACGGGTCGACGTGTTGCTCGTCGATGATTCGGCGACCGATCTGCGCTTGTTGATGGAGTTGATGCCGCTGAAGGATTTGCGCTTCAGTGTGGCGTTGGATGGTGAGCGCGGTTATCAGCAGACGGTCGCTTTGGAGCCGAGCTTGGTACTACTCGACGTGAACCTACCGGATATGGACGGGTTCACGGTGTCGCGTCGCCTGAAGGCTAATCCGAAGACAGCCGCGATCCCGGTGATTTTTCTCTCGGCATCGACAGACCTTTCGCATCGACTGCAGGGATTTGCAGCCGGCGGGGTCGATTACATCTCGAAGCCGTTTGAGCCGGAAGAAGTCTTGGCGCGTGTGGGTGTGCATCTGCAGTTGGCGGCAAGACGCGCGCCCGACGTGCAGTCGTCGTCGATGGATGAATCAGCGCCCGATTCGTCAAGTAGCTCTCTGGATGTCGTGTTGGTGAATGGCGCACAAAGAATTCTTTTCGATCGGCTGTCCGACCCGCCATCCCTCGACGAGTTAGCGCGCTTGATGGGT